>NZ_JACFYV010000526.1:0-209 GCF_016759955.1 Burkholderia sp. KCJ3K979 | reverse complement strand
CATCCCGAACAGGACCGTGAAACGACTCTACGCCGATGATAGTGCGGATTCCCGTGTGAAAGTAGGTAATCGTCAGGCTCCCTCAAGCCAAGAACCCCCGCCCGAAAGGCGGGGGTTTTTGCATTTCGGCGCCATAAAAGTATGTGGCGAAGCGCCCTCATAACCCGCCGTTACGCACGCCAGATCAAACCGCCTGCGCTCCTTCTGCC
>NZ_JACFYV010000525.1:0-210 GCF_016759955.1 Burkholderia sp. KCJ3K979 | reverse complement strand
CCGACTCGCTATGGTCATCAGGCAAAGGGGGTTGTTGCGTTGCTTCGCAGCGCAACCAATCTTGGAAGAAGCAGTAATTTTGAGTTGTGTGTATCACACACGAGAATCCAACATGTCGCTCTGGATCGCGGCCAGTGCTTTCACACGGCGCCGATCTACAAGGCAGACTTGTTATAGGATCAAGCCTTACGGGCAATTAGTATCAGTTAG
>NZ_JACFYV010000524.1:0-210 GCF_016759955.1 Burkholderia sp. KCJ3K979 | reverse complement strand
ATTCATGACTGGGGTGAAGTCGTAACAAGGTAGCCGTATCGGAAGGTGCGGCTGGATCACCTCCTTTCCAGAGCTTCTCGCACAAGTTGAGCGCTCACGCTTATCGGCTGTAAATTAAAGACAGACTCAGGGGTCTGTAGCTCAGTCGGTTAGAGCACCGTCTTGATAAGGCGGGGGTCGTTGGTTCGAATCCAACCAGACCCACCATTG
>NZ_JACFYV010000523.1:0-218 GCF_016759955.1 Burkholderia sp. KCJ3K979 | reverse complement strand
GATCCAGAGCGACATGTTGGATTCTCGTGTGTGATACACACAACTCAAAATTACTGCTTCTTCCAAGATTGGTTGCGCTGCGAAGCAACGCAACAACCCCCTTTGCCTGATGACCATAGCGAGTCGGTCCCACCCCTTCCCATCCCGAACAGGACCGTGAAACGACTCTACGCCGATGATAGTGCGGATTCCCGTGTGAAAGTAGGTAATCGTCAGGC
>NZ_JACFYV010000522.1:0-231 GCF_016759955.1 Burkholderia sp. KCJ3K979 | reverse complement strand
CGGATCAGATAGCGAAAGTATCAAGAGTCTCACACTAAAGTAAGTCAGGTTTATGAAGTGATTCATATTCCTGTCAGCTTTGAGTGAGCGACCGGTTCTTAACTGAACCGAAAACAGTAACAGGTTTAAACTGAAGAGTTTGATCCTGGCTCAGATTGAACGCTGGCGGCATGCCTTACACATGCAAGTCGAACGGCAGCACGGGTGCTTGCACCTGGTGGCGAGTGGCGA
>NZ_JACFYV010000521.1:0-246 GCF_016759955.1 Burkholderia sp. KCJ3K979 | reverse complement strand
CCCGGATCGAACACGCCGAGGCCGCCCGGCTCCCAGATCCACTGCTGCCCCGGATGCCAGCGCCGCACGTCTTCCTTCCAGCGCACCTGCACCGCGCGGATCGTGCGTTGCGCAAGCCACGCGCGCGTGTCCGGGTGCAGTTCCGGCATCGGATGCCGCGGCCGCTCGCACGCGATCACGCCGCCTTCGCGCATCAGCGCCTTCGCGGTGAGGATCCCGGACTGGCGGTTCTCGTGATTGATCAGC
>NZ_JACFYV010000520.1:0-255 GCF_016759955.1 Burkholderia sp. KCJ3K979 | reverse complement strand
ACGGTCGCAAGATTAAAACTCAAAGGAATTGACGGGGACCCGCACAAGCGGTGGATGATGTGGATTAATTCGATGCAACGCGAAAAACCTTACCTACCCTTGACATGGTCGGAATCCTGCTGAGAGGCGGGAGTGCTCGAAAGAGAACCGGCGCACAGGTGCTGCATGGCTGTCGTCAGCTCGTGTCGTGAGATGTTGGGTTAAGTCCCGCAACGAGCGCAACCCTTGTCCTTAGTTGCTACGCAAGAGCACTCT
>NZ_JACFYV010000051.1:0-38788 GCF_016759955.1 Burkholderia sp. KCJ3K979 | reverse complement strand
GCCCCGTACCTGCGCGCGTTCGAACGCGCGGCCGAGCGCCTCGAGGCCGGCGAGCCGCTGGACGAGGTGTGCTGGAATTTCCTCGCGCTCGACGCCGCCGCGCGCTGCTTCCTGCTCGACGCGCAGGGCCGGCAGTCGGGCCGCAACGTCGTGCTGCGCGCCGATCGCGCGCTGGCCGAGGCGCGTTTTTCGCCGCTGGCGGACGCGCAGGGCGCGAACTGGCTGCGCCGGCCGTATTTCCGCTCGGCGATCGCCGAGCCGGGGCGCGTGCAGGTCACGCGGCCGTACCTGTCGATCAACGAGGCGCAGCCGTGCGTGACGCTGTCGGTGGCCGTGCGCGTCGGCGATGCGCAGCGCGTGCTGTGCGGCGATATCGACTGGCTCGACGACGACGCGCAGGCCGCGTAGCGACGCACGGCTCGCATGCGGCGAGGGCGTGCGGGGCCGCGGGGGCGGCCGTTGCGTTCACCGCGTGCTTCCCCGACAATGGCGCGAGCGCGGCCGTCGTGACCGCGCGCGCCGTCCCGGGGGCCACCATGGCGGCGAATATAAAAAGGAAAACACCATGAAAAGACCGATTTCGCTGACCATCCTCGCGTGGATCATCATCGTGACCAACGCGATCACCTGCGTCTATACGCCGTTCTCGATCGGCATGCCGACCACCCAGGCGCTGCTGTCGCACTACCTGCTGCCCGTCTGGGCGACGCTCGGCATCAGCGTGATCATCGAAGCCGCGAACGTCGTGATCGGCATCGCGATCCTCAAGGGGCGCGAGTGGTCGCGCAAGGCCTACCTCGCGACGTCGGTGTTCGGCTTCGCGTTTTCGTTCGTCAACATGCCGAAGTCGATGTTCATGGTGCTGATTCCCGGCTTCCTGCTGTTCGCGGTGTTCGTCTATCTGCTGTTCCGGCGCCCGGCGACCGCGTATTTCCGGCACGCCTTCGCGTGAGCGTCGTGCGCAACGCGCTGGCGATCGCGCTGTTCTCGATCGCCGGCTTCTGCGTGATGGCCGCGCAGATGGCCGCGTTCATGAAAGTCGGCCACGCGGGCGCGACGGGCGTACTCGTTGCCGTGCTGTTCGCGGTGTCGGCCGTGCTGCTGGCCGCGGGTGCGTTTGCCGGCGTATTCCGGCCGCGTGCGCGCGGCGCGGGCATCACGCTGCTCGTCGCGGCCGCGACCACCGCGCTCGGAATGGTCGGCTGGGGGATGCTCGTGCTCACGCCGGCGATCGTCGACGTGATGCAGCAGCAGGGCGCGTACTTCGATGCGCGCATGTTCCGGTTCGTGTCCGGCACCGCGGTGACGGCGTTGTCCGCGCTCGTCGGCGTCTGGCTCGTGCGGCGCGGCTGACGTACTGGGCTGAAGTCCGCGGCTGAAGTCCGCGGCGGCCGCGACGCTGGCGTCCGTCACGCGGCTCGGCTAGGATGCGCGAATTGTCCAGACGATTCGCGGGCCGCCCATGAACCGACACGCCGCTTCCTCCGTTCTCCTCGAAGTGATCGCCACGACCGTCGGCGATGCGAAGGCCGCCGCCCGCGCGGGCGCCGACCGCCTCGAACTCGTGACCGCGATCACCGAAGGCGGGCTGACGCCGAGCGTCGGCCTGATCGAGGCCGTCGTGGCCGCCGTGCCGATTCCCGTCAACGTGATCGTGCGTCCGCACAGCCGCTCGTTCGTCTATGACGCCGACGACCTGCGCGTGATCGAGCGCGACGTGCGCGCGGCGGTCGCGGCCGGCGCGAACGGCGTCGTGTTCGGCGCGCTCGACGCGCATGGCGACGTCGATCTCGGTGCGCTGGCCCGGATCGCGGCCGCCGCCGACGGGCGCGCGCTCACGTTTCACCGCGCATTCGACGTCGCGCGCGATCTGAGCGCCGCGTTCGACGCGTTGCTGCGCGTGCCGGCCGTCACGTCCGTGCTGACGTCGGGCGGCCATCCGTCGGTGCTCGATGCGGTCGCGACGATCACGCGGCTCGTGCGGCAGGCGGCGGGCACGACCTGCACGGTGCTGGCCGGCTCGGGGCTCACGATCGACGCGGTCGGCGACTTCGTTCGCGCCACCGGCGTGCGCGCGGTGCATTTCGGCTCGGGCGTGCGGCCGCGCGGCGAGGTGCTGGCGCCCGTCGACGCGCAGCGCGTCGAGCGCGTGCGCGCGGCGCTCGACGGCGCGGCGTCGCACGTGTGACGCGCATGCCGAAGCTGCGCGTGGGCGCGTCGAGAAGACTTTCGATTCGCGACGCGCAGGGCGACCCGACACAGACGATCGGATGAAAAAAGCCGGGGCATGCCCCGGCTTTTTCGTTGGCGGGCGCGGCGCGCCGGCCGTTGCCGCTTACGCGTTGTCCGACAGCGCGTCGGCCTGGCTCGCGCGGATGCCGAGGCGCTCGAACAGCGCGCGGTCGCGCTGCGTCTGCGGGTTGCTGGTCGTCAGCAGCTGGTCGCCGTAGAACATCGAGTTCGCACCGGCGAGGAAGCACATCGCCTGCATCGCGTCGTCGAGCTGCTCGCGCCCGGCCGACAGGCGCACGACGGCCTTCGGCATCGTGATGCGCGCGACCGCGATGGTGCGCACGAACTCGAACGGATCGAGCGGCGCGGTGCCTTCGAGCGGCGTGCCTTCGATCGCGACGAGGTTGTTGATCGGCACCGATTCCGGATACGGGTTCAGGTTCGCGAGCTGCGAGATCAGGCCCGCGCGTTCGCGGCGCGACTCGCCCATCCCGATGATGCCGCCGCAGCACACGTTGATGCCCGCGTCGCGCACGCGGTCGAGCGTGTCGAGGCGATCCTGGTACGTGCGCGTCGAGATCACCTGGCCGTAGAACTCCGGCGACGTGTCGAGGTTGTGGTTGTAGTAGTCGAGGCCGGCATCGGCGAGCTGCCGGGCCTGTTCGTTTTCCAGCATGCCGAGCGTCATGCAGGTCTCGAGACCGAGCTCCTTCACGCCGCGCACCATCTCGGTCAGCGCCGGCATGTGGCGCTCCTTCGGGTTGCGCCACGCGGCGCCCATGCAGAAGCGGCTCGCGCCGTTCGCCTTCGCCGCGCGCGCGGCGTCGAGCACCGCGTCGACGTCCATCAGCTTCTCGGCCTTCAGGCCCGTGTCGTGATGCGACGACTGCGAGCAGTAGCCGCAATCTTCCTCACAGCCGCCCGTCTTGATCGACAGCAGCGTCGACAGCTGCACCGCGTTCGCGTCGAAGTGCTCGCGATGCACCTGCTGCGCGCGGAACATCAGATCGTTGAACGGCAGCTCGAACAGCGCGACGACGTCGGCGACGCGCCAGCGCTGCGACGCCGGGGCGGCCACGGGGATCGCGGCGGGTTGCACGGCGGCGGTCTGGGCTTGGGTCATTTCGTTTTCCTGTCCTGGGCGGGATTGGGGGATCGGTTGGGTCAATGCCGCGCGGCGCGCAGCGACTCGACGAGCGCGGCGATGTCGAGCATCGCCGCGGCGGATTCGGGGGCGGCCGGCGTCATGTGCGCGATGCGGCCGATGAGTGGCGCGCGGTGCTCGCGCGCAAGCCAGTCGCGAATCGTCGCGACGTTCTCGTCGGCGAACGACATGGCCGGGTCGACGTGGTTCGCGACCCAGCCCGCGAGCGTGAGGCCGCGCTGGCGAATCGCATCGGCCGTCAGCAACGCGTGGTTGATGCAGCCGAGCCGGACGCCGACCACCAGCACGACGGGCAGGCCCAGCGCGACCGCAAGATCGGCGGTGTCCTGCGTATCGTTCAGCGGCACGCGAAAGCCGCCGACGCCTTCGACGACGACCACGTCCGCGCGCGTCAGCGCCTCGCGATGGCACGCGACGATCGTGTCGAGGTCGAGCGTCACGCCTTCCTGCGCGGCGACGATATGCGGCGCGGCCGGCGCTTTCAGCAGGAACGGCGTGCGCAGTTCGGGCGGCAGCACGACGTTCGCGGCGGCGTCGAGCTGGTCCGCATCCTCGTTGCGCCACACGCCGTCGCGTTCGTACGCGCCGGCCGCGACCGGCTTCAGCGCGGCCGCGCGCAGCCCGTGCCGCGCGAAGCCGTGCAGCATCGCGGCCGACACGAAGGTCTTGCCGATCTCGGTGTCGGTGCCGGTGACGAAGACGGAGAGCGGGGCGGTCATGCTGCTGCCTCCTGCCGGGCCGCTCCAACGGAGGCCGCGGCCGCCTCGCTGGCCTCGATCAACGCGGCTTCGAGCCTGGCGAGATCGTCGAACGAATGCGCGGCCGACAGCGACACGCGCAGCCGCGACGTGCCGGCCGGCACCGTCGGCGGCCGGATCGCGGGCACCCACAGGCCGTGCGCGTCGAGCGCGCGCATCGCCGCGAGCGTCGCATCGTTGCTGCCGATCACGAGCGGCTGCACGGCCGTGTGCGAATCGACCGGCTGCCAGCGCGTATTGCGCAGCAGCGCGCGCGTGCGTTCGATCAGCGCGGCGAGGTGCGCGCGGCGCGCGTCGCCTTCGTCGCCCGCGATCACCTTGAGGCTTGCCGACACGGCATGCGCGACGGCCGGCGGCGCGGCGGTCGTGAAGATGTAGCTGCGCGCGCGCTGGATCAGCCATTCGATCACGGTTTCATGCGCGATCACGAACGCGCCGGCGACGCCGGCCGCCTTGCCGAGCGTGCCGACGTACACCAGATGCGGCGAACGCAGCGCGGCGGCCGCGAGCGCGCCGCGACCCTGCGGGCCGAGCACGCCGAAGCCGTGCGCGTCGTCGACGACGAGCCACGCGCCGTGGCGTTCGGCCAGCGCGACGAGTTCGGCGAGCGGCGCGAGGTCGCCGTCCATGCTGAACACGGTGTCGCTGACGATCAGCTTCGTTTCGGCCTCCGATGCGTCGAGCAGCGCGGCGAGCGCGGCCGTATCGGCGTGCGGATAGACCTGCACGTTCGCGCGCGACAGCCGCATGCCGTCGATCAGCGACGCATGGTTCAGCGCATCGGAGAAGATCGTCGCGCCCTTGCCGGCGAGCGCCGTCATCGCGGCGAGGTTCGCCATGTAGCCGGTGCTGAAATACAGCGCGCGCGGCGCATCGGAGAAGCCGCCCGCGAAGCCCGCGAGTTCGTCTTCCAGTCTGGCGTGCGCGCGCGAATGGCCGCCGAGCAGGTGCGAGCCGCCGCTGCCGGAGCCGTAGCGCTGCGCGCCTTCCGCGAACGCGGCGACGAGCGCCGGATGCGCGGCGAGGCCGAGGTAGTCGTTGCTCGCGAAGCCGACGATTTCGCGGCCGTTCACGGTCATGCGCGCGTCGCACGCGGTGTCGGCGATGCGGCGCACGCGGCGCAGCCCTTGCGCGTCGAGGTCGGCGAGGCCGCGTTGCAGGGTGTCGAGCAGGCTCATCGGCCGAGGTCCTCCAGCGTCGCGTCGAGCGTGTCGCGCGTGCGCTGCGCGAGCCACGCGATGTCGTCGTCGCTCATCACGTACGGCGGCATCAGGTACACGGTCGTGCCGATCGGGCGCAGCAGCAGCTCGCGTTCGAGCGCGTGTTCGAAGAAACGTCGCGAGAAGCCGCGCGCCGCGTCGCCGTCGAGCGCGACGTCGAATGCGAACAGCGTGCCGCGCTCGCGCAGGTGGCGCACTTGGCGGTGCGCGTCGAGCGGCGCGAGCGCCGCACGCAGCGTCGCCGATTTGCGGGCATTGCTCGCGAGCACGTCGTCGCGCGCGAACAGGTCGAGCGTCGCAACGGCCGCGCGGCACGCGAGCGGGTTGCCGGTGTACGAATGCGAGTGCAGGAAGCCGCGCGTCGTGTCGTCGTCGTAGAACGCCGCGAACACGTCGTCGCGCGTGAGCACCAGCGACAGCGGCAGGTAGCCGCCGCTGATCCCTTTCGACAGGCACATGAAATCGGGCCAGACGCCGGCCTGCTCGCACGCGAAGAAGGTGCCGGTGCGCCCGCACCCGACCGCGATCTCGTCGGCGATCAGGTGCACGCCGAATTCGTCGCACAGCGCGCGCAGCCCGCGCACGTACGACGGATCGTGCATCGCCATGCCGGCCGCGCATTGCACGAGCGGCTCGACGATCAGCGCGGCGATCCGGTCGCCGCGTTCGACGAACAGGCGCCGCACGTCCGCGAGCGCGCGGCCCGCGACGTCGGCGGCCGTCTCGCCCGGCAGCGCGCCGCGCGCATCGGGCGACGCGACCACGTGCGCGTGGCGGATCAGCGGGTCGTACGCATCCTTGAACAGCGCGACGTCGGTCACGCCGAGCGCGCCGATCGTCTCGCCGTGATAGCTGTTCGCGACGCAGACGAATTCCTGCTTGTTCGCGCGGCCGCGGTTGCGCCACGCGTGGAAGCTCATCTTCAGCGCGATCTCGACGGCCGACGCGCCGTCGGATGCGAAGAACGCATGGCCGAGCGTGCGCGCGGTGAGCGCGTGCAGCCGTTCGGCGAGCTCGATCGCGGGTTCGTGCGTGCAGCCGGCGAGCATCGCGTGCTCGAGCGTGTCGAGCTGGTCCTTCAGCGCCGCGTTGATGTCCGGGTTCGCATGGCCGAACAGGTTGACCCACCAGGAGCTGATCGCGTCGAAGTAGCGGCGGCCGTCACGGTCGTACAGCCACAGGCCCGCGCCGCGCGCGACGGGGACGAGCGGCAGGCGCTCGTGATGCTTCATCTGGGTGCAGGGGTGCCAGACCGCGCGCAGGCTGCGCGCGACCCAGTCGTCGGTGGCTGGCGTACTCAAGGCGACTCCGGGGGTAAAACGATCGCGCGGCATCGACGGGATGCCGCGCGGCGGGACACGAAACGCGCAGAGATTAGCGTGTTCCGCCGGACGTTGCACTAGCGGTTACAAACGCCGCACAGCCTTGCTGGGCGGGAGTTCGGCGCAGTTCGGGGGTGCTCGGAACGGAACGCGGCGGATCGCGCGAAATGCGCGCAGATGACGACGTTCGAGTGACACCCCCCGACAGAAAAAAATCGCAGGCCGGGGCGCGATGGAGCGTCGAAATAGGGGGAGCGATGAGGGTGAGATGCTGACGGCGACAAGGGGGCGAACTTGTTGTGCGCGGGGTCGATCGACGCGGGGCGGCGCAACGCCGGACGACCGGACGAAATCTGGCGCGAATTCAGGTCGATTGCTCGTAAAAACGAGCATTACGCGGCGTGTGCTCGATTTGACGAGCAGGCGGCGGAGTGCCGCGGTGACGTTGAGTCGACGGCGCGCGAAGGGGGAAGCGGGAGAAACGACAACCGCGCGTCAGCGCGAAGCCAGTGCGCGCGTATCGGGGGCGCGGGTGTTGTCGTCGCCGTTGTCGGCCGTCTGCGTCGTGCTGTCGTTCCACACGACGCGGTCGTTGACCGCATACAGCCGGCAGGCGCCCGCGCCTTGCTTCGCGCAGTTGTCGAGCGCCAGCGCCATCGGATCGTCGCCGCCTTCGGCCCACGACCACGCGCCTTCCGACGACACCGCGAACGCGCGGCTCGGATGCTGGTTCAGGAAGCGGCGATAGCCTTCGCGGCCGGCTTCGTCGACGTAGGGCACCGCGTTGACCGCATCGATCGACGCATAGCCGGTGGCCTTCGGTTCGTGCGGGTTCGCGACCGCATAGCGCACCGCGGTCGGCAGGTTCAGTTCGGCAAGGAACGCGTGCACGGCCGGCCACCAGACGGGCACGCCGTCGCGATCGACGATCAGCCGGTGCGCATCGTCCTTGTAGCGGCCGAAATCGATGAACTGCGCCTGCGTGCCGTGCGACACGTACGCATCGTGCATCTGCGCGACGAGCGCGGGCGTCCACACCGAATCGTTGTCGCCGTACAGCCACAGCGACCGCACGGCCGTGTGCGCACCGTACTGGTCGAACGCGTCGACGAGGTTGCGCTGCCAGCCGTCGCACAGGTCCTGGCGCAGCCCGCCGGAGAAGTTGATGATGCCGCGCACGCCCGCCGCGGCTTCGGTGCCGTAGGCGACCGACACGAGCCCGCCGTGCGACGTGCCGGCGACGACGATGCGCGACGCATCGACGTACGGCTGGCGCGCCATGTAGCGCACCGTCGCATCGACGTCCGCGGCCTGCGCGAGGCCGTTCTTGCCGACGTTGCAGCCTTCCTGCCGGTACGTGCCGTCCGAACCGGCGAAGCCCTGGCGATTCGGCGCGATCACCGCATAGCCGCGGCGCACGAATTCGCGCGCGAACGCGAGCGGCCGGCTGCGCGGCTGCAGATGCAGATCGCCGGTATTTTTACCGTGATTGAAGACGACGAGCGGGAACGGGCCGGGGCCGTTCGGCTTGAAGAGCGTCGCCTCGAGCGTGACGGCGCCCGACGCGTCGGCCGGAATGCGGAGGATCTGTTCGTTGAGGTCGGCGGCGACCTGCGGCAGGTTCGCGTCGGCGTAGTCGAAGTGCTCGGCGTGGGCGAGCGAGCCGCTGGCGCCTGCACCCGTGTTCGCGCTCGGCAGCGTACCGGCCTGAGCGGCCGACAGCGCACAGGCCGCCATCCATCCCACCAATACCTTGCTGAACGCCATCCGTAAGCCCTGCCATGCAACATGACCAATTCGAGCCCATCGTAGCCCGACAAAATCAGGTTGTGCAATGCGGGAATAACCCGGCGTCTGACATGGCAACTATTTGTCAGCGTTCACTTACTTCGCCGTCGACATAGCGCCAGAATCCCTGCTCGTCGCGCTCGAAACGGCTCGTCTCGTGCAGCCGGTAGGCGCGGCCGCCGACCTTGTAGCGGGCCACGAATTCGACCTCCGCGTGTCGGTCGTCGAGTGGCACGTGGCGTTTGACCGCGAGGCCCAGCCAGCGAGGCGCGTCCGGCGCGTCGGGGTCGGTGTCGAGATCGGGCGGGCAGGTGCGCGCGGCCCATGTCGCGCGCAGGTAATCGGTCGCGCCGAGCACATACGCGCTGTACCGCGAACGCATCAATTCGAGTGCGGTCGGGGCGGTTTCGCCGCCGTCGATGAAGCGGCCGCAGCAGGCCGCGTAGCGCGGCGGCGGCGCCTTGGCGGGCGCGGGGGACGCGCCGCCGCACGGGCACGCGTCAGGTCGGGTCAAAATCATGCGAAATGTGAATTAACAACGCCGGGTTGCCGGCGGACTCACCAGCTCAGCTCGATGCCGTCGTACTGGAAGAACCGGCCGTTCGCCTGGGACACGTCCGAAGCGGATTCGGCGATCACGCGACGCATGCCGGTCACGCTCGTTTCCGGATCGATCGCGGCCTGCGCGCCGCCCATGTCGGTGCGCACCCAGCCGGGATGCAGCGAAATGCACGCGGCATGGCGCGTCTGCAGCGACGCGATGCGCAGCGCGTCGTTCAGCGCGGCCTTGCTCGCGCGGTACAGCCAGCCGGTCGTGCCGGTCGCCTCGGCGATGCTGCCCATCCGGCTCGACACGACGGCCAGCACGCCGCGGGCGTCCTCGACGAGCGGCAGCAGGATCGGCAGCAACTGCATCGGCCCGCGCACGTTGGTATGCATCACCGCGTCGAAATCCTCGGCGGTGATCGTCTCGACGCCTTCGGTGCGCGGCCCGTACACGCCCGACACCAGCACGGCCGCGTCGAGCCGTTCGCCGTCGAGCTTCCAGCCGAGCGCCGCGATCTGCTCGGGCCGCGCGATGTCGAGCGCATGCGGCTGCGCGCCGAGCGCGCGCAGCGCGTCGAGCGATGCCGCGTCGCGTGCGGTGGCGATCACGTTCCAGCCGTCGCGCCGGTATTGCCGGACGAATTCGCGGCCGAGGCCGCGCGATGCGCCGACGATCAATACGGTTTTCATGTCCGTCGCTCCTTGGGTTGGCGCCGCCATGGCGGTGCCGGTGTCAGATCCGTTCGATGCGTGCCGCGCCCGCGCGGCAGTCGCCGCCGGGCGGCCGGCGCGTCACCGCACGTTACTGCGCGTCGTCGCACGGCTTCAGCGTGGCGGCGACCGCCTGCGCGACGCCGTCGAGCTGCGCGGCGTCCGCCGCGACCATGTCGTTGTCGGGCGCATGCTGGCCGCGCGCGGTCAGCGCCGCCACGCAGCGCTTGTAGGTTGCGTCGAGCGCATCGAAGTTCGACACGGACATCCCGAGGTTGCGCATCCGGCCGTCGTGCACGCCGTACACGAGCCCGTGCACGGTCAGCGACTGGCCGCGTGCCCATGCGTCGTTGACGATCGTCGTGCGGCACACGTTGACCACCTGTTCGATCGAATTCAGCTCGATCAGGCGACGGTAACGCGCTTCGCCGACCGGCCATTCGTCGAGCAGGGCCGCATGGCGCTCGCGCACGTCCTGCACGTGATGCAGCCAGTTGTCCGCGAGGCCGACGCGGCGGTTGTGCAACGCCGCGTTCACGCCCGAGCAGCCGTAGTGGCCGACGACCATGATGTGCTTCACGCGCAGGATGTCGACCGCGAACTGGATCACCGACAGGCAGTTCAGGTCGCTGTGCACGACCACGTTCGCGATGTTGCGGTGCACGAACACTTCACCCGGCGGCAGGCCGATGATCTGGTTCGCCGGCACGCGCGAATCCGAGCAGCCGATCCACAGATATTCCGGCGCCTGCTGGTCGGCGAGTCGTGCGAAGAAATCGGGATCGTCGGCGAGCTGGCGCCTGACCCAGGCATCGTTGTTGTCGAACAGATGTGAAAGCGGATTGTCTTGGGTAGTCATCGGTGTGGATTCCGTTGGCGGAAATCAAGTCGATATCGGATCGGGTGTGGCCGGCGTCAGGCGGCGCGCTGCGCGTCGCCCGCGCCGTCGTTGCGGCCCGTCGCGCCGAAGCGCGCGGGGTAGCGCACGCAAAAGCGCAGGGTCGCGTCGTACGGATAAAAATCGGGCAGTTCGCCCTGCATCAGCTTGTCCTTGCTCGCCTGCCACAGCGCGGGATCGAAAAAGTCCGCGTGATGCTTCATGAAGACGCTGCGCACGCGCGGGTCGCCGAGCAGGAACGGCCCGTAGGTCTCCGGAAAGATGTCGTGCGGGCCGACGGTATACCACGGTTCGCCGGACAGCTCGTCTTCCTCGTTGCGCGGCGGCGGCACGCGCCGCACGTTGCAGTCGGTCAGGTATTCGATCTCGTCGTAGTCGTAGAACACGACGCGGCCGTGGCGCGTGACGCCGAAGTTCTTGTACAGCATGTCGCCGGGGAAGATGTTGGCCTTCATCAGCTCCTTCACCGCGTTGCCGTATTCCTTCACGCCGTGCTCGACGTCCGCGTCGCTGCCGTTCTGCAGGTACAGGTTGAGCGGCGTCATCCGGCGCTCGATGTACAGGTGCTTGATCACGAGCTTGTCGTCCTCGTATTCGAGCAGCGACGGCACTTCCTTCTCGAGTTCGCGCACGAGCGCGTGATCGAGCCGCGCGAGCGGCAGCGCGACGCTCGAATACTCGAGCGTGTCGGCCATCCGACCGAGGCGGTCGTGGCGCTTCACGAGCTGGTACTTCTCCATGATCTGCGCGCGCGTCGTTTCCTTCGGCGGCGGGAAGTGGTCCTTGATGATCTTGAACACGTACGGGAACGACGGCAGCGTGAACACGAGCATCACGAGGCCCTTGATTCCGGGCGCGATGATGAAACGGTCGCTCGAATGCGACAGATGGTGCAGCAGGTCGCGGTAGAACAGGTTCTTGCCCTGCTTCTGCAGCCCGACCGACGTGTAGATCTCGGCCTTCGGCTTGCCCGGCATGATCGTGCAGAGGAAATCCACGTACGCGGACGGCACGCCCATGTCGACGAGGAAGTACGAATGCGAGAAGCTGAAGATGATCTGCAGCAGGTCGCGGCGCAGCAGCACGGTGTCGAGCGCGAGCACGCCGGGGCGCACGTGGCGGATCGGCACCGCGAACGGCAGCACGCGGTCGGCGTTGATGATGCGGCCGACGATGTACGCGCTCTTGTTGCGGAAGAACAGCGACGACAGCACGTGGATCTGGAAATTCGGCGCCTCGTCGAAGTGGCCGAATTCGTCGTCGATCGCCTGCATCACGCAGCCGATGTCGCGCGTGAGATCCTCGAACGGCGGGTCGAGCTGGAAGTTCGTGACGATGCGCTCGAGCGTGACCGCGAGCCCGTCGGTGCCCGGATAGTACGCGCGGTAGGTCGGTTTCGCGGCGGGCTCGTCGTTCTCCAGATACTCGGTCGAGATCGCCGGGCGCACGAAGATGAAATCGTTGCTGAAATACGAGCGGTGCAGGATCTTGCAGCACACCGAATTGAAGAAGGTTTCCGCGCACTCGGGCTGGCGGTGCGACGTGAGCAGGCCGATGTAGTGCAGCTTGATCTGCTGCCACACTTCGTCGTCGATGTTCTCCGCGTCGTATTCGTCTTCCAGCACCTCGACGCATTCCTTCACGCGCTCGTCGTACGACGTGATCCGCTCGCGCGCGAGCCGCTGCAGCCCGTGCCAGTCGCCGCGCTCGAACAGCGTCTTCGCATCGACCGCCGCTTCGCGGAAGATCCGGTAATGGCGATCGAAGTATTCGAGCATCGTCTGCGCGACGTCGAAACCGATCTGCGACGACAGCAGTTTTGGGAAGTGATTCATCGCGTGCAGGCTCGTTCAAGGGGCTGTAAGCACCCGCCATTTTAGCGCCCAAGTCGGCGTTTCAATGACTTTCGGCGGGGCGCGCGAGCGGTCGCCAATCGGCGTGTTGCTCGCCGTTAGGGGCCGTTCGGTGCAACTTCGCGTAAAGATACGGGTACGGAACCGATTCTGACACGAACTTTTTTTGACGGGCCGCCGGGCGCCGGGCACGTCTTTCTCGCGACGGCGATAGAATCGACGCACCGCCCGCCGCGCGTGCCGCCGGCGCGCATTCGCACCGATAACGACGAGACGCCCCACCGATGAACGCCCTGGAACACCAACTCGATTACCCCTTCGCCGATAAGCTGCCCGCCGCGGGCGACACGTTCGAGGTCGCGCCCGGCGTGCGCTGGCTGCGCATGCCGCTGCCGTTCTCGCTCGATCACATCAATCTCTGGCTGCTGCGCGACGAGATCGACGGGCAGGCCGGCTGGACGGTGGTCGATTGCGGGATCGCGTCGGACGTGATCCGCACGCACTGGGAGCAGATCTTCGACACGCAGCTCGACGGCCTGCCCGTGCTGCGCGTGCTCGTCACGCACTGCCACCCCGATCACTTCGGCCTCGCGAACTGGCTGTGCGAAGGCGGTGACAAGGGCCGCTGGAACGTGCGGCTGTGGATGACGCTCGGCGAATATATGTTCGGCTGCCTGATGGCGGCCGGCAACGGATCGAACGCGGGCGGCGCGGCCGCCGCCGATCACTTCGCGCGCCACGGGCTGACCGATCCGGCCGCGCTCGACAAGCTGCGCAACCGCCGCAGCTACTACGCGGACCTCGTGCCGGCCGTGCCGCCGCGCTACCGGCGCCTGCGCGAAGGCGACGCGGTGACGATCGGCGCGCGCACGTGGCGCGTCGTCACCGGCTTCGGCCATTCGCCTGAACATTGCGCGCTCCACAGCGAAGCGGACGGCGTGCTGATTTCCGGCGACATGGTGCTGCCGCGCATCTCGACGAACGTGTCGGTGTTCGACCTCGAACCGGAAGCGAACCCGCTCGCGCTGTACCTCGAATCGCTCGGCCGCTACGAGACGATGGCGCCCGACACGCTCGTGCTGCCGTCGCACGGCAAGCCGTTCCGCGGCGTGCGCACACGCATCGCGCAACTGCGCGAACACCACGATGCGCGCCTGGCCGAGGTGCGCGTCGCGTGCGCGGAGCAGTCGATGAGCGCGGCCGATATCGTGCCGATCATGTTCCGCCGCCGCGAGCTCGATATCCACCAGATGACGTTCGCGCTCGGCGAGGCGCTTGCGCACCTGAACCTGCTGTGGCTCGCGGGCGAACTCGTGCGCGAGCAGGGCGACGACGGGGTGCTGCGGTTCCGTACCGCGGGCTGAGCGTTCTTCGTAGCGCTTACGCGACGGGTTCGTAACGCCATCCGTCGCGATGCCACTGCATCGTGTGCGTTGGTTCGAGCGCCGCGAGAAACGCGGCGTCGTGCGACGCGACCACGATCGCGCCGGGGAAGCCGGCCAGCGCCGCTTCGATCGCCCGCACCGATTCGAGATCGAGGTGATTGGTCGGCTCGTCGAGCAGCAGCAGTTGCGCGGGCGTGCCGCGCCACAACGCGCACGCGAGCGCGGCCTTCAGCCGTTCGCCGCCGCTCAGTTGCCGCGCGGGTTGCGTCGCACGCGTCGCGTCGAGTTGCAGCAGCGCGAGACGGCTGCGCAGATCACCTTCGGCAAGGGGCGTATCGAGCAGGCCCAGTTGCTCGACGATCGAGCGCTCGGCGTCGAGCAGCGCGAGCCGCTGGTCGAGATACGCGGCGCTCACGTGCGTCGTGCAGGTACCCGAACGCGGCGCGAGCTCGCCCGCGAGCATTCTCAGCAACGTCGACTTGCCGCAGCCGTTCGGGCCTGTCAGCGCGATGCGCACGGCGCCGCTTGCGGACCACGTGATCGCGTCGGCGTCGCCCGCCACCCGCCACGGCAGTTGCGCGCGTTCGAGCGTGAACAGCTGGCGGCGCGCGCTGACCTCGGTGCCCGGCAGCGATACCAGCACCGGTGCGTCGGCTTCGACGCGCGCGGCCGCTTCCTGCACGCGCGCGTCGAGCGTCGCCTTGAAGTCGCTCTGATGACGCCGGACGGTCCCCATGATCGCGCGCGCGGCGCCCTTGCGGCTCTGACGCGCCATCGACGACAGGTTGGCCGTCTTCGCGTCGCGCAGCGACGCGGCCGCGTGACGCTGGGTCGTGTCGTGTTCCTGTTCGAGCCTGCGCCGTACGCGCCCGCGCTCGGTGCGCGCATGGTCGAGCGCCGCGTGCGCGGCGTCCTGTTCCGCGTCGCGCTGCGCGCGATAGAGCGCATAGTTGCCGCCATATGAACGCGCGCCGTGCGGCGTCAGCTCGACGATGCGTTGCACGCCGGCGAGCAGCGCACGGTCGTGGCTGACGATGACGACGCCGCCGCGCCAGCCGTCGAGCGCCGTGCGCAGCCACGCGCGGCCCGGTGCATCGAGATGGTTGGTCGGTTCGTCGAGTACGAGCAGGCCGGCGCCGGACAGCAGCGCGCCGATCAGCGCCACGCGTGCGACCTGGCCGCCGCTTAGCGCGTGCGCGGGCGTGTCGGCGTGGACGTCGTGCAGGCCGGCCGCGTCGAGTGCCATGCGCAGGCGTTCCGCGAGATCCCAGCGATCGCCGATCAGGTCGAAGTCGTTCGGTGTTGCGTGGCCGTCCGCGAGACGCGCGAGCGCGCTGAGCGGTGCATCGAGCGCGGCGATCTGCGCGACGGTCCGCGGGGCCGCCGCCGCCGTGTCGTCGCGGTCATGATCATGCTGCTGTGCGACGTAGACGACGTGCGCATGCCGCTCGATCGTTCCCGCGCTGGGTGTACGGCAACCGGCGATCAGTTGCGCGAGCAGGCTCTTGCCGACGCCGTTGCGGCCGACGATGCCGGTGGGCGTGCGATCGATGGACAGGTCGAGCGAATCGAACAGCGTGATGCCGTCGTCGAAGCGGAAGGAAACGTGATGAAGCGCGACGAGCGCGCCGGTGGGCGTGGCAGCAGCCATGAGCACCTCCAAAAATGCGTGAAGACCTTCGCGCGCGGCGTGCGTGGCACGGGCGGCGAAAACATTTCGGGAAGGCTTAGTGGTTCACTTTGGCTGGCGTCCGGTATGAGGAACAGGCGCGCAGTGTAGCAAGCGCGGCGCGCGGGCCGCAAGCGAGCGGCGTGCACGCCGTCGCTTGCGCGCCACGCACGGTTACTGCATGGCGACCGTCGTGAAGTTCTGCCGTCCGAACGGACTCACGTGATAGCCGCTCACGTTCGTGCGCGTCAACGCGGCCGCGGTCGGGTAGCCGAGCGGGATCCACAGCGCCTGGTCGTGGATGATCTTCTGCGCGCTTTCATAGAGCTTCGCGCGCTTGGCTTGGTCGGCGGTCGACTTGCCGTCGGCGATCAGCTTGTCGAGCTGCGCATCGCAGAAGCGCGCGAAGTTGATGCCCGACTTCACCGCATTACAGCTGAACAGCGGCGACAGGTAGTTGTCCGGATCGCCGTTGTCGCCGGCCCAGCCCATGAACAGCATGTCATGCTGGCCGAGCTTCGCCTGCTTGATCAGCTCGCCCCATTCGATCACCTTCACCTCGGCCTTCACGCCGATCTTCGCGAGGTCGGCCTGCAGCAGTTCCGCGCCGACCTTCGGGTTCGGGTTCAGCACGCTGCCGGTCGGGCGCGTCCAGATGGTGGTCGAGAAGCCGTTCGGGAAGCCTGCCTGCGCGAGCAACTGCTTCGCCTTCGCGGGATCGTACGCATACGGCGCGACGTCCTTCGCATAGCTCCACGTATTCGGCGGATACGGGTTGTTCGCGGCCGTCGCGGTGTTGTCGAACACGACCTTCAGGTAGGTCGCGCGGTCGAACGCGAGGTTCAGCGCCTCGCGCACCTTGTCGTTGTCGAGCGGCTTCTTCTGCGTGTTCAGCGCGACGAACGCGGTCATGAACGCGGGCGTTTGCACGACCTTCAGCGCGCTTTCGCCTTTCGCGGCGAGCACGTCCTGCGGCTTCGGCGACAGCGCGATCTGGCATTCGCCGGCCTTCACCTTCTGCAGGCGCACCGACGGGTCGGGCGTGATCGCGTAGATCAGCCGGTCGACCTTCGGCTTCGCGCCCCAGTACGTCGGATTCGCGTCGTAGCGGATCAGCGCGTCCTTCGTGTAGCTCTTCAGCACGAACGGGCCGGTGCCGACCGGCTTCGCGTTCAGGTCGGCCTGCTTGCCGGCCTTCAGCAGCTGGTCCGCGTATTCGGCCGAGTAGATCGACGCGAAGCCCATCGTCAGGATCGGCACGAAGGTCGCGTTCGGCTCGTTCAGCACGAATTTCACCGTGCTGTCGTCGACCTTCGTGACCGACTTCACGAGCTTCACGAGGCCCATCGACTGCGCGTGCGGAAAGCCGCTCGCGCCGGCCACCTTGTGCCACGGATTCGCATCGTCGAGCATCCGCGTGAACGTGAACACGACATCGTCCGCGTTCAGCGCACGGCCCGGCTTGAAATAGTCGGTGGTCTGGAACGCGACGTTCGGGCGCAGGTGGAACGTGTACGTGAGGCCGTCGGCGCTCGCTTCCCATTTGTCCGCGAGCGCGGGCACGACCTTCTTCGCGGCTTCGTCGTAGGACACGAGTGTGTTGAAGATCACGTCGGCCGATGCGTTGGTCGTGACGAGCGAGTTGTACTGCACGACGTCGAAGCCGTCCGGGCTCGATTCCGTGCAGACGGTGAGCGGCTTGGCGGCGGCGAGGCCGGGGACGGCAAGGGCGGCGAGGGCCGTGGCCACGGCGGCCGCGGCGAACAGCTTGACGTGCATAGGATCTCCCACGTGGCGTGTGTTTTTCGCTGAATGACGGAGGCAGGCGCGGCCCGGAAGCGGGCAGGGCCGACGCGGCTGGCGAATAGCATACCGTCAAAGCGTGCGACGCGCGAAAAAAGGCGCCGGAACGCGGTGAATTGACCGAAAAACGGCTGCGTTCGCGACGGAATGCGTGTTGGGGCGGCGGTGTGGGCAGGTCAAGAGCGATGCGCGAGGCAACGGCGCCGAGACGGCGGTCGAACGCGAGGCGCTGAGCACATGCGTGGCGCGACTCGAGCGACGAAACAGATACGATCGCGCCAGCGATGCGTGACATGTGGTGCGCCACGGAGTCCGGAACGCGGGAACGCAAGAACGCAGAAACGCAGAAACGCAGAAACGCAGAAACGCAGAAACGCAGAAACGCAGGAGGGCGGGAATCCGCTCGGCTCCGCGCGATCCGACCGCGGCGATCAAGCCGCGCCCCGGCGCGAGACGTGCGCCGGGATCCACGACGCGCTCAGTGCGCGCCGGCCTTCGGCTTGCGCGGCGCCTTTTCGAACAGGCGGTCGTACAGCCAGCGCGGCAGCACGTGCAGCACCTTCGCGACGACGCCCATCTGCCACGGAATCACGCGGAATGCGTGCTGCCGGGCGATCGCGCGTGCCGCACGCGCGGCGAAGCGATCGGCGTCCATCAGGAACGGCATCCGGTACGGGTTGTGCGCGGTCATCGGCGTGCGGATGTAGCCGGGCGCGATCGTCACGACGCCGACGCCGGCCGGGCGCAGCTCGACGCGCAGCGCTTCCAGATACTTGATCGCGGCCGATTTCGACGCGCTGTACGCGCCGGAGCCGGGCAGGCCGCGCACGCCGGCGACGCTCGCGACGCCGACCAGCGTGCCGTGGCGCGCGGCCGTCATCGGGCCGACGAACGGCTCGAACGTCGCGACCATCCCGTAGTAGTTGATGTCCATTACGTCGCGGAACGCCGCGAGATCGCCCTGGCCCGTGACGGCGCCCTGGCTGATGCCCGCGTTCGCGATCACGACGTCGGGGCAGCCGTGCGCGGCGATGAACGACGCGGCGGCCGTCGCGAGCGCCTCGGCGTCGCGCACGTCGGCGGAATAGACGGAGATGGACAGCTTCGGGAACCGCCGCGCGAACGCATCGAGTGCATCGGTGCGTCGCGCGACGAGGGCGAGCGTGGCGCCCTGGCGGGCGTATTCCTCGGCCATCGCAAGGCCGAGGCCGCTCGACGCGCCGGTGATGAAGACCTTCAGCGGAGTAGTCATGCCGGCGCGCGGACGGGGATCAGAGCTTCTTGTCCTGAACCTGCTTCACGAGGAAGTCGAGCACCTGCGCGGTACCCGGGATGCTGTTCGTGTAAGCCGGGCCCGTCTTGTACTTGCCCTGGACGACGACCGTCGGCACGCCGTCGATCGCGTAGTCCTTCAGCAGCTTGGCCGACTGGTTCACCTCGCCCTGCACGCTGAACGAGTTGTACGCGTCCATGAACTTCTTCTTGTCGACGCCCTGCGTGGCCAGGAAGTCGGCCTGCGCCTGCGGCGTCAGCAGATAGTTCTTCTGCTTGTGGATCGCGTTGAAGATCGCCGGCGTGACCTTCTCGGAGATGCCGAGCGCGGACACCGCATAGAACAGCTTCGAGTGCGGGAGGAAATCGTCACGGAATGCGACCGGCACGCGCTTGAAGTCGATGTTGTTGCCCTGCTTCTTCACCCAGGCCTCGATCGTCGGCTCGAATTCGTAGCAGTGCGGGCAGCCGTACCAGAAGAACTCGATCACCTCGACCTTGCCGGCCGGCGCGGATACCGGCTGCGGCGACTTCATCACCTCGAAGTCCTTGCCGGAGGCCGGCGCGGCGGGCGAAGCCTGGGCGAGGCCGGCGGCCAGGCCCAGGGACAGAAGGAGCGTGCTAAGCAGTTTTTTCATGTTGTGAACGTCGAATCAGTTGCTCGGGTTACGGAACGTAACGGGTTCTGCGTGGGCTCGGCCGGTTGGCTTACTGCTTCGTGAAGCGGATCACCGCCGTGTCGACACCTGCATCGGACAGGCGCTGGCGGGCCGAGTTCATATCCTCGAACTTCGAGAACGGGCCGACCCGCACGCGGAAGTAGGTCACGCCGCTGACGTCGCGCTTCGACACCTTCGATTCGAAGCCCTGGAAGCCGAGGCGCGCACGCTGCTGCTCGGCATCGCCTTCCGTCTTGTACGCACCGACCTGCAGGAAGTAGCCGGTGTTCGCGTCGTTCGCGGTCGGCGGCTTCGCCGCTGCTGCCGCCGCGGCCCCGGCCGACGACGTCGGCTTCGGCGTGTTCGCGGCCTGCTGCTGTTGCTGCTGCTTCTGCGCGGCGGCTTGTTGCGCCTGCTTCTGCGCGGCGAAGCGGGCGAGGTCGTCCTCGCCGCCTTGCTGTTGTTGCTGCGCCTGTTGCGTCTTCTTCGGCGGCGGCGTGGTGTCGGCCGGCTTCGGGGCGACGGCGACGCCGTTGCCCGACGACGGCGTGTTCGAAGCGGTGGTGTTGCTCGAGCCGGTGGCGCCGTTCGTGTTACCCGACGGCGGCACTTCGACGATCTGCGGCTCGGGCAGCAGGCCGCCCTGGGTCTGGTTCGCGGCCTGGCCGGGCGCGGTGTTCGGCGGCGCCGATTGCGCGGCCTGCGGCACCGGCTGGCCCGGCGTCTTGCCCTGCAGCGCGCGGTTCGGGTCGAACTGCTGCGGCTGGCTCGCGCCGTTGTCGGCCGGCGGCGGCGCGACTTTCGACACGAACGGCGACGGCGAACGCGTGATGTAGAGCGCCACCACCACGGCGATTGCGAGGCCGACGATCAGGCCCAGCACGATTCCAAGAAATGTCCCTCCGGCTTGTTTCGACTGCTTCGAAGTTCGGCGTGGTTGTGCCATTGCTTGAGTCACCTGCAAAAAGAATCGTGAAAAGGCTGCGGCGGGCATCCGACGACGCGCATCCGACGACGGGCAACCTGACGGCGGCCGCTGCCGCAGCCATTCGCGGCCCGGTTCGGGGCCGCGCTGACATCCTTACATCTTGGCGGGCGCGGATACGCCGAGCACCGCCAGGCCGTTCTCGAGCACCTGCCGGGTCGCGGCGAGCAGCGCGGCGCGCGCATTGCGCGGCGCCTCGTCGTCGACCAGCACGCGCTCCGCATTGTAGAACGAGTGGAATTCGCCAGCGAGATCGCGCAGGTAGAACGCGACCGCGTGCGGCGCCAGCTCGTTCGCCGCGTGCGTGAGCATGTCCGGATACTCGGCCAGCTTCTGCATCAGCGACGCCGCTTGCGCGCTCGTCAGCTGCGACAGGTCGGCGCCCGGCAGTTGCGCGACATCCACGTTGTAGCGCGACTTCAGTTCGTTGAGCACCGAGCAGATCCGCGCATGCGCGTACTGGACGTAATAGACCGGGTTTTCGTCGTTCTGTTTCAGCGCGAGGTCGATGTCGAACACGAACTCGGTATCGGCCTTGCGCGAGATCAGGAAGAAACGCACCGCGTCGCGGCCGCGCGTGATGGTTGCCTCGTCGATCAGGTCGGGTGCCGCTTCCTGGCCCGCGGCCGCGCCGCCCGACCATTCGATCAGGTCGCGCACCGTCACGTAGCTGCCCGCGCGCTTCGAGATCTTCACTTCCTGGCCGTCGCGCATCACGGTGACCATCTTGTGCAGCACGTAGTCGGGATAGCCCTTCGGGATACCGATATGCAGCCCCTGCAGGCCGGCGCGCACGCGCGCGATCGTGCCGTGGTGGTCCGAACCCTGGATGTTGATCACCTTCGTGAAGCCGCGCTCCCACTTCGTCACGTGGTACGCGACGTCCGGCACGAAGTATGTGTACGT
Source organism: Burkholderia sp. KCJ3K979 (assembly GCF_016759955.1). Lineage (NCBI taxonomy): Bacteria > Pseudomonadati > Pseudomonadota > Betaproteobacteria > Burkholderiales > Burkholderiaceae > Burkholderia > Burkholderia sp. KCJ3K979. Next base: position 17,616 of record NZ_JACFYV010000051.1, on the reverse strand, counting down.
GCCGTCCGACTTGCGCATCACGCGATCCTTGTCGTCGCCTTCGTCGGTCGTGCGCAGCCACAGCGCGCCGTCCTGCTCGTAGGTCATGCCGGCCTTGACCAGCGCGTCGACCGTCTTCTCGACGCGGCCTTCGCTGTACAGCGACGACTCGAGGTAGTACTGGTCGAACTTCACGCCGAACGCCTGCAGATCCATGTCCTGCTCGCGACGCAGGTAGGTGACCGCGAACTTGCGGATCGCGTCGAGATCCTCGACGTCGCCCGTGCCCTTGACCGGCTCGCCGTCGGATGCGGCGACCGTTTCGCCGTTCAGGTAGTCGCGCGCGATGTCGGCGATGTACTCGCCGTTGTACGCGGCTTCCGGCCAGCCCGCGTCGCCCGGCTTCAGGCCGCGCGCGCGCGCCTGCGTCGAGATCGCCAGGTTGCCGATCTGCACGCCCGCGTCGTTGTAGTAGAACTCGCGGTGCACCGCGTAGCCCTGGCTCGCGATCACGTTCGCGAGCACGTCGCCGAGCGCGGCCTGGCGGCCGTGGCCGACGTGCAGCGGGCCGGTCGGGTTGGCCGACACGAATTCCAGCAACACTTGCTTGCCTTTCTCGCGATCCGACGTGCCGAACGCGCGGCCCTGCTCGAACACGGCGGCGATTACCGCCTGTTTCGCGGCGGCCGACAGGCGCAGGTTGATGAAGCCGGGCCCGGCGATCTCGGCGGCTTCGACGAGGCCTTGCGCGGCCGGCTGCGCGGTGAGGGCGGCGACGATCTGCTCGGCGAGCTGGCGCGGATTCGTGCCGAGCGGCTTCGCGAGCTGCATCGCGACGTTGCACGCGACGTCGCCGTGCGCGGCGACCTTCGGGCGCTCCAGCGTGATGGCCGGGGCGACGAATGCTGCGTCGGCGCCTTTCAGCGCGTGTGCGACCTGCTTGACGCTATCCGCGAGCAGGGCTTCGAGGGTCTGTTTGTGTGCTGGCAGCATGCTGGTAGAAGGCTTCGTTGGTGGCGGCCGGAAACGCCGGCCCGCCGGCACGCTTTTTAAGCGCGCGTTTCAGGGATCGCAGAATTTTAACAGGTGCTAATATGCCGCTCAGGCGGCCCGCGTCCGCGAGGCCGGACGCCGGTCTGCCGGCGTTCCCCAACCGCGCCGCGCAGGCACAACAAGATGAAAAGGGAATTGTCATGATTACGTTCAAGAGCAAGGCGGCACAGGATCTCGACGTGCTGAAGGATTTCGCCGTGTATGTGCTGGGTCTCGTCGGCAAGCAACTGGGCGAGCGCGGTGTGATCACGCACGACGAACTGGACCACGCGATCGCCAAGCTGGAAGGCGCGGTCGCGCAGGCGAAGCAGGAGCGCGCCGAGCACGCCGGCCATTTCCACGAGGACGAAGCCGACCACGCGCACCATGAAGTGCCGCCGAGCCTGGCGCAGCGCGTCGCGCCGTTCCTGACGATGCTGCGCGAAGCGAAGGCCGGCCAGGCCGACGTGCACTGGGGCTTCTGAGCTTCCTTCTTCCTTGCTTGGCAGATCGAAAGGTTCGCCAGACAGGAAAAAGCCCGCTTTCGAGCGGGCTTTTTCTTTTGTCTGATCAAAAGGCGGCCCGGCCGCCCGTTTGCGTCGATCAGAGTTGCGGCGCGAGCGCGCGGCGCGCGTCGTCCAGCGACAGCGCCATGCGTTGCGCGTAGTCCTCGAGCTGATCCTGCCCGATTTTGCCGACCGAGAAGTAGCGGCTGTCCGGGTGCGCGAGATAGAAACCCGACACGCTTGCCGCCGGCAGCATCGCGAGCGAATCCGTCACGCTCATGCCGATCTCGTCTGCGTGCAGCACGTCGAACATGTCGCGCTTCACGAGGTGGTCGGGGCAAGCCGGATAGCCGGGCGCCGGGCGGATGCCCGCGTACTTCTCGGCGATCAGCGCGTCGTTGTCGAGCGTCTCGCCGCTCGCATAGCCCCACAGCTCGCGCCGCACGCGCGCGTGCATCGCTTCGGCGAACGCTTCCGCGAAACGGTCGGCGAGCGCCTTCAGCATGATCGCGCTGTAGTCGTCGTGGTCGGCTTCGAACTGCTTTTCCTTCACGTCGACGCCGAGGCCGGCCGTCACCGCGAACATCCCGATGTAGTCGGCCACCCCCGACTCCTTCGGCGCGATGAAGTCGGCGAGCGAACGGTTCGGCCGCATCACGCCGTCGACCACCGGGCGCACGCTCTGCTGGCGCAGGTTGCGCCACGTGAGCAGCACTTCCGAGCGCGACTCGTCGCTGTAGATCTCGATGTCGTCGTCGTTGACCGTATTGGCCGGCAGCAGCGCGATCACGCCGTTCGCGGTCAGCCAGCGGCCCTGGATCAGGCGCGCGAGCATCGACTTCGCGTCGGAGAACACGCGCCGCGCCGATTCGCCGACGATCTCGTCGTTCAGGATCGCCGGGTACGGGCCCGCGAGGTCCCAGGTCTGGAAGAACGGGCCCCAGTCGATGTAGTTCGCGAGCTCGTTCAGGTCGTAATTCTTGAACACGCGGCGGCCGATGAACTTCGGCTTCACCGGCTGGTAGCCGGCCCAGTCGACCTTGGTCTTGTTCGCGCGTGCTTCGGTGAGCGTGACCATCGGCTGCGCCTTGCGGTTCGCGTGCTGGTCGCGGATGCGTTCGTAGTCGGACTTCAGCTCGTCGAGATACTTTGCCGCGCCTTCGTCGGACAGCAGGTTCGACGCGACCGACACCGAGCGCGACGCATCCGGCACGTAGACGACCGGGCCTTCGTAGTGCGGCGCGATCTTCACGGCCGTGTGCACGCGCGACGTCGTGGCGCCGCCGATCAGCAGCGGAATCTTCTTCACGCGGAAGTAGTCGTCGCGCTGCATTTCGGACGCGACGTACGCCATTTCCTCGAGGCTCGGTGTGATGAGGCCCGACAGCCCGATGATGTCCGCGCCTTCGACCTTCGCCTTCGCGAGGATCTCGTTGCACGGGACCATCACGCCCATGTTGACCACTTCGAAGTTGTTGCACTGGAGCACGACCGACACGATGTTCTTGCCGATGTCGTGCACGTCGCCCTTCACGGTCGCGATGACGATCTTGCCCTTCGCGCGCACGTCGCCGCCCGCTTCTGCGAGCAGGCGCTTTTCTTCCTCGATGAACGGGATCAGGTGCGCGACCGCCTGCTTCATCACGCGCGCCGACTTCACCACCTGCGGCAGGAACATCTTGCCCTGGCCGAACAGGTCGCCGACGATGTTCATCCCGTCCATCAGCGGCCCTTCGATCACGTTGATCGGACGGCCGCCGGCCGCGGCGATCTTCGCGCGCACTTCCTCGGTATCCTCGACGATGAAGGTCGTGATGCCGTGCACGAGCGCATGCGAGAGCCGCTTCTCGACCGGCTGGTTGCGCCACTCGAGGTTCTCTTCCTTCTTCGCGCCGCCTGCCTTGAACTTGTCGGCGATCTCCAGCAGGCGATCGGTGGAATCGTCGCGGCGGTTCAGGATCACGTCCTCGACGCGCTCGCGCAGCTCGGGGTCGAGATCGGCGTACACGCCGAGCTGGCCCGCGTTCACGATGCCCATGTCCATCCCGGCCTGGATCGCGTGATACAGGAACACGGTGTGGATCGCCTCGCGCACCGGGTCGTTGCCGCGGAATGAGAACGACACGTTCGACACGCCGCCGCTCACCTTCGCGTGCGGCAGGTTCTGCTTGATCCAGCGGGTCGCCTCGATGAAGTCGACCGCGTAGTTGTTGTGCTCCTCGATGCCGGTCGCGACCGCGAAGATGTTCGGGTCGAAGATGATGTCTTCCGGCGGGAAGCCGACTTCGTTCACGAGGAAGTCGTACGAGCGCTTGCAGATCTCGGTCTTGCGCGCGTAGGTATCGGCCTGGCCGGTTTCGTCGAACGCCATCACGACCGCGGCCGCGCCGTAGCGGCGGATCAGGTTCGCGTGGTGGCGGAACGCGTCCTCGCCTTCCTTCAGCGAGATCGAGTTCACGATCGCCTTGCCCTGCACGCACTTGAGGCCGGCTTCGATCACCTCCCACTTCGACGAGTCGATCATGATCGGCACGCGCGCGATGTCCGGCTCCGACGCGATCAGGTTCAGGAAGCGCACCATCGCCGCCTTCGAATCGAGCATCGCCTCGTCCATGTTGATGTCGATCACCTGCGCGCCGTTCTCGACCTGCTGGCGCGCGACGGCGAGCGCCTCGTCGAACTGGCCGTTGAGGATCATCCGTGCGAACGCCTTCGAGCCGGTGACGTTGGTGCGTTCGCCGACGTTGATGAAGAGCGTCCCGGGCGTGACGTTGAACGGCTCGAGGCCGGCAAGGCGCATCATGTGATCGGTCATGGCGGTGCGAATTCTTTTGATGAAGGACGGGGGCGGTCGGTCAGGCGTTGTCGCTGTACTGGTTCGGCCAGCGGCGCGGCTTCACGTCGGCGAGCGCCTTCGCGATCTCGGCGATGTGTTCGGGCGTCGTGCCGCAGCAGCCGCCCGCGAGGTTCACGAGCCCGGCCTGCGCGAATTCCTTCAGCAGGCCCGACGTGACGTCGGGCGTTTCGTCGAAGCCGGTGTCGCTCATCGGGTTCGGCAGGCCCGCGTTCGGGTAGCACGACACGTAGGTGTCGCACAGCTTCGCGAGCTCGGCGATGTACGGGCGCATCAGCGCCGCGCCGAGCGCGCAGTTCAGGCCGAACGTGAGCGGCTTCGCATGACGCAGCGAATTCCAGAACGCCTCGACGGTCTGGCCCGACAGAATGCGGCCCGACGCATCGGTGACGGTGCCCGAGATCATGATCGGCAGGCGCTCGCCGGTGTCCTCGAACAGCTCGTCGAGCGCGAACAGCGCGGCCTTGGCGTTCAGCGTGTCGAAGATCGTCTCGACGAGGAACAGGTCGACGCCGCCGTCGAGCAGCGCCTTCGCCTGCTGGTAGTACGACGTGCGCAGCTCGTCGAACGTGACGTTGCGCGCACCCGGATCGTTGACGTCCGGCGAGATGCTGGCCGTCTTCGGCGTCGGCCCGATCGCGCCCGCGACGAAGCGCGGCTTGTCCGGCGTCGCGTATTTCGCGGCCGATTCGCGTGCGAGCTTCGCCGATGCGACGTTCATCTCGACGACGAGATCTTCCATCCCGTAGTCGGCCTGCGCGACGGTCGTCGCGCCGAACGTGTTGGTCTCGACGATGTCGGCGCCGGCCGCGAAGTACTGGTCGTGGATCTCGCGGATGATCTGCGGCTGCGTGAGCGACAGCAGCTCGTTGTTGCCCTTGATGTCGCGCGGGAAATCCTTGAAGCGCTCGCCGCGATACGCGGCCTCGTCGAGCTTGTAGCGCTGGATCATCGTGCCCATCGCGCCGTCGAGGATCAGGATGCGCGATTTCAGCAGCGCGGGCAGGGCGGCGCCGCGCGTGTAGCGCGCGTCGAGCGGGACGGAAGCGGCGAGAGGAGTCGCAGACATGGGCGGAAGACCGGCGAAGACGGAAAACCGTCATTGTAGCCGGTGCATCAAGGGGGCGCGGGCCTTCGCCGTGCCGGCCTGGCGGCCTGCCAAACGAAAGCCCCCGCCGGCGAGCCGGACGGGGGCAGGATCGGAGTGCACGCGGCGCCGCGTCGATGCGCGGCGAAATGGCCCGGCCGCATGACGCGCCGGGCTGCGCTCGTCAGTGGAGCACGACGGGCATCATCATCAGGCTGTCGAATTGTCCGAGGAATTCGTCGACCTCGTCGAGCGACGGTTCATCCTCGATCAGCTGCTTCACGTGCGCGCGGAATCGTTCGGCAAGTTCGCCGTCGATGAAGATTTCGCGCTGCGCGTTCTTGTCGACGATTTCGTATCCGCCGGCATTCATCAGGTGATGGCCGGCCTGCGGCGCAAATTCGACGACGCAGTAGTTGGGGCTGTTGTAGATCATTTGCATGGCGGCACTCCTCTTCGCAGTGGCATCTGGCCTTGTTGTCCCCTAGGTGGGGCAAGCCTTGCCGGTTTCAAGGGGCTTGCGCTGCACACCCCGTTCTCCCGTTGCGTGGGGTGTATCGGTTAGAAGCCGATGTCTATCAAACGTTTCTCATTGTGAGCCGGTGGACTGAAATAGTTGTTAAAGAGTGTCATCGGCCATTTCCGGGAAATCTGTAATCGGTCGAAATTGCCGATTGGCGCGGATTCACGCGCGTTCACTGTGTGACAGTCGACGAGGCCGGTGGTTGCAGCGTCGCGGGCGGTGCCGCTTGCGCCGGTTCCGCTGGCGGCGCAGGCGATGCATCGGGTGTCGGAGCGGCGGCAGGCGCGTTCGTTGCGCCGCCGGGCGGCGCGGCATCGGCAGGCACGCTCGGTGCGACGAGGCGGCCGTGCCACAGCAGCTCGATCTGCGCCCCGTTCGGCTCGCTCTGCACGAGTCGCGCGGGCAGCCAGCCGAGCGACGGCGCGAGCCACATGTCGATGCGACGCGTGTCGCCGTCGCGGCGCGGCAGGCGCATGAAGTGCCGCGCCGCGATGACGCCGGCCTGCGTCTGCACCTGCTCGTCGCCGATCACGGTGATCGGCCAGGTCTCGCCGCTGTTGTTGTCGATCACGAAGAACTGCTGCGTGACGCCCGGCTTGTAGGCGGCGGGATTGCCGCGCACGAGCCCCGACAACTGCATCAGCATGCTGAAGCGGTCCTGCACGCCGTCGGGCAGCGGCGCGTTGTTCGGCGTGCGCGTGAACACCACCTGACGGATCTCGCGGTTGAAGATCGCGATGTCTTCCGGCCGCTTGCCGCGCTTCTCGACGTAACGGTCGGGCGCGACGCCGAACGCGTCGATGCGGCCTTCGCTGCGATAGGTGAACGGGCCCACGAACGGCACCGGCATCGACACCGACAGGTCGTACGTGTGCCCGTCGGTGCGCCAGTGGATCGTGCCGATCATGTTCTGCATGCCGTTGTAGAACGTGTCGTACTGCAGGTCGCCGGACGGCGGCGCGGCGAACTTCACGCCGCTCGTCGCGGGGCCGGGTGTCGCGGCGCTGGCGCCCGCGGCCGACGCGGCGTGTGCGGCCGAGGCGCCCGAAGCCCCCGGTGTGCCGTTCGCAGCGGATGCGGCCGCCGCCGGCGGTTCGCCGTGCTCGGCCGTCTGCGTCGACGTGAGGACCGGCTCCTGCGACGGCGCGGGTTTCGGCGGGGCGGCCTTGGGCGCGGCCGGTGCAGCCGGACGTTCGACCGGCTTCGGCGCTGGCGGGGCCGGCTGGCGCTCGATCGGCTGCGGTTTCAGCAACTCGATCTGCACGGGGATGTCGGCGGGCGGCGGCGGTGTGAACGATTCGCGGTTGCGCATCAGCCAGAAGCCGGCGAGCGCATGCAGCACCAGCACGACGACGAGTGCGACGCCCACGCGCAGCCAGCGGCGGGGCCGGGCGTGACTCGGGCGAAGGTCGGCAGGCTGCATGGGCATCGGAACAGGATCGGGCGCGTGGGTGACGTCGGGCGCGCGGCGCGCGCCACAGGAATCGGACCGTCGGATGCGCTGCGCGTTCGCGATGCGTGACGTGGCGTGAACCGGACGCGTCAGGCGTCGCGTGCGTCGGGACTATAGCCGAGTTCGTAAGACAGTTTCTGCGCGCAGGCGCGCAGCGCGGTGTCGATCTCGCCGCCCCACGCGATGTCGAACGAGCCTTCCTGGCCGAGCGCGACGATCGCGAGCGCGAGTTCGCCGACCGCGTCGAACACCGGCATGCAGAACGCGTGGATCGTCGGCAGCAGCATCCCCTCGACGCGCGCGGCCTGGTGCCGGCGCACGTCGGCGAGCACCGCATCGACTTCGTCGAGCGTGCGCGGGCCGCCGTGGTGCGGCGAGCGGCGCGTATCGGCGAGTTCGCGCTCGAGCATCGCGGCGGTTTTGCTGCGCGGCAGGTACGCGGCGAACAGCAGGCCCGTCGCGGAACCGAGCAGCGGCATCACGTCGCCGAGCTTCAGCGACGCCTTCGCCGGATGGCTCGACTCCATCCAGTGCACGATCGTCGGCCCCTGGTTGCCCCACACCGCGATGCCGACCGTCTGGTCGAGACGGTCGCGGAATTCGGTCAGCGCGATCCGCGCGAGCTTCACGCCGTCGACGCGCGCGAGCCGCGCGAGGCCCATCTGCAGCGCGAAGCCGCCGAGCTCGTAGCGGCCCGAGACGGGGTCCTGCGACACGACGCCGAGCCGCGAGAAGCTGACCAGGTAGCGATGCGCCTTCGCTGGGCTCATGCCCGCGCGCTGCGCGAGATCGCGCAGCATCATCGCGCGCGGCTCGCTCGTCAGCACGTCGAGCAGGCGGAAGCCGACCTCGATCGACTGAATGCCGGAGCGGACCTTCTCGCCGTGTTCGCCGGAAGCAGCGTCGTCGGTATCGGAGTCGGCGAGATCGTCGTCGGGAAGCGGGCTGGCGGGCATGGGCAGCGGGTGCGCGAAAATGCGACAGGAAACGGGGCGAAAACGGCGTGCGCGATCGTGGCGCGCCGCATGGATTCACCATCGTAAAATAGATTCCCTCCATCGTCACTACAACGGCAGATCCTCCCTATGAAACTTGCTTCGCTGAAGGACGGCACGCGCGACGGCCAGCTGATCGTCGTGTCGCGCGACCTGCACACCGCGGCGATTGCCGATGCGATCGCGCCGACGCTGCAGCGCGTCCTCGACGACTGGGCGTTCTACGCGCCGCAACTGCGCGACCTGTACGACGCGCTGAACCACGGCCGCGCGCGCAATGCGTTCGCGTTCGATCCGGCCAACTGCATGGCGCCGCTGCCGCGCGCGTTCCAGTGGGCCGACGGCTCCGCGTACGTGAACCACGTCGAGCTCGTGCGCCGTGCGCGCGGCGCCGAGATGCCGCCCGAGTTCTGGACCGATCCGCTGATGTACCAGGGCGGCAGCGACGATTTCCTGGGGCCGCGCGACGACGTCGTGTGCCCGTCCGAGGAATGGGGCATCGATTTCGAGGCGGAAGTCGCGGTGATCACCGGCGACGTGCCGATGAGCGCGACGCCCGACGACGCGCTGAAGGCCGTGCGGCTCGTCACGCTCGTGAACGACGTGTCGCTGCGCAACCTGATTCCGGCCGAACTCGCGAAGGGCTTCGGCTTCTTCCAGAGCAAGCCGGCTACCGCGTTCGCACCGGTCGCCGTCACGCCCGACGAGCTTGGCGACGAATGGCGCGAAGGCCGCGTGCACCGCCCGATGATCGTTCACTGGAACGGCAAGAAGGTTGGCCAGCCCGACGCCGGCACCGACATGGTGTTCCACTTCGGCCAGTTGATCGCGCACGCGGCGAAGACGCGCAACCTGCGTGCCGGCTCGATCGTCGGCTCGGGCACGGTGTCGAACAAGGACGCGAAGCGCGGCTACTGCTGCATCGCCGAGAAGCGCTGCCTCGAGACGATCGAGCACGGCGCGCCGCAGACCGAATTCATGCGCTACGGCGATACGGTGCGCATCGAGATGTTCGACGCAGCCGGCAAATCGATCTTCGGCGCGATCGAGCAGTCGGTCGCCCCGCCCGACGGCGCGGCATAAGCGGCGCGGTACGCAACGCGCCGGCGACACCCGGCTTCGGCCCGCGCGCCGGGTTTCGCCCGATGTTTGACCGCGCGGGCTTGGCTACACTCGATTCAAGCGTTCGAGCGCCTCGAACAAGGAGCAGCAGATGGCCGATCTTGCCGCGTACGGCGGTTACGAAGCACTGAAGGTGACGCGCCGCGACCATGGCGTGCTCGACATCGTGATGAGCGGCGAGGGCGTGAACCGCAGCGGCCTCGCGACCGCGAACGCGCGCATGCATCGCGAGCTCGCCGACATCTGGCGCGACGTCGATCGCGATCCCGACACGCGCGTCGCGGTGATCCGCGGCGAAGGCAAGGGCTTTTCGGCGGGCGGCGATCTCGCGCTCGTCGAGGACATGGCGAACGATTTCGACGTGCGCGCCCGCGTGTGGCGCGAGGCGCGCGACCTCGTCTACAACGTGATCAACTGCAGCAAGCCGATCGTGTCGGCGATGCACGGCCCGGCCGTCGGCGCAGGGCTCGTCGCCGGGTTGCTCGCCGACATCTCGATCGCCGCGAAGGATGCGCGCATCATCGACGGCCACACGCGGCTCGGCGTCGCGGCCGGCGACCACGCGGCGATCGTGTGGCCGCTCCTGTGCGGGATGGCGAAGGCGAAGTACTACCTGATGCTGTGCGAGCCCGTGAGCGGCGAGGAGGCCGAGCGGATCGGGCTGGTCTCGCTCGCGGTCGAGCCGGCCGACCTGCTGCCGAAGGCATACGAAGTGGCCGAGCGGCTCGCGCACGGTTCGCAGTCGGCGATCCGCTGGACCAAGTACGCGCTGAACAACTGGCTGCGCACGGCCGGCCCGACCTTCGATACGTCGCTCGCGCTCGAATTCATGGGCTTTTCGGGGCCCGACGTGCAGGAAGGCATCCGTTCGCTGCGCGAGCGGCGCCCGCCCGCGTTCCCCGGCGACGCGCCGTTCTGACGTGCGCGCTATGATCGAACCACGCGCGGCTGCGCGACGCACGGCGGCCGCCTCGCTCCCCCAGTCAACCAGGATGCCCGTATGACGACCGATGCCTCCGGCGCCAACCCTTTCGCCGGCTTTGCCGGGTTCCAGCCCGCCGACATGATGGACCGGATGTGGGACATGATGCGGATGTCGCCGTTCGGCGGGATGGCGCCGTTTCCGGGCGCCACGCACGGGCTGCCGCCGTCGCTGTCGAGCATGTCCGACATGATGTCGCCGCTCACGAACGTCGAGGAGCTCGACAAGCGGATCACCGATCTGCGCGCGGTCGAGCAATGGCTGAAGCTCAATCTCGGGATGCTGCAGTCTGCGATCCAGGCGCTCGAGGTGCAGCGCGCGACGCTCGCGACGCTGCGCGCGTTCGGCGCGTTCGCGCAAAGCTCGATGTCGGCGGCCGAGGAAGCGGCCGTGGCCGCCGCGCAGGCCGCGAAACCCGCGTCGGCGGGCGAGGCCGCACCCGATGCCGCGGCGTCCGCGGCGGATGCGTCGGCGGGCGACCCCGCGCAGCAGTTCGACCCGGCCGGCTGGTGGAACCTGCTGCAGACGCAATTCAATCAGCTCGCGAGCCTCGCGATGGCGCAGCCGGGCATGCAGCCTGCCGCGCCGGGCGCCGCGCCGCCGGAGGCCGCCACCGCGCCGGAGCCCGCCGCGAAATCCGCCGCGGCCGCATCGCGCAAGCCCGCCGCGAAGCGTGCGAAGCCGTCCGGTTCGGCCGCGGAGCGCGCGGCGGCCGCTTCGTCGCCCGAAACGCGTCCGCCGAAGCGCTCGACGTGATGCGGCGCAGGTAGCAGGTCGATCATGCGACTCGCGCTCGTTCTGATGGGAGGCGGCGCGCGCGCCGCATACCAGGTCGGCGTGCTGAAGGCGCTGGCCGAGATCGCGCGCGAGGCCGATCCGCAGCGGCACACGCTGCCGTTCGCGGTCGTGTGTGGTTCGTCGGCCGGCGCGATCAACGCGACGTCGGTCGCGAGCCACGCGGACGACTTTTCCCACGGCGTGCGGCGCCTGCTCGAATTCTGGGAGCCGTTGCGCGCCGACTACGTGTATCGCACCGACTGGCTCGGCATCGCGGCCGCCGGCGCGCGCTGGCTCGCGACGATGACGTTCGGCTGGGCGGCGCGCCGCTCGCCGCGCGGGCTGCTCGACAACACGCCGCTCGCGCATCTGCTGCAGCGCGAGCTGAGTTTCCACCGGATCGAGCAGATGCTCGAGGCGCGCCTGCTGCATGCGCTCGCGATCACCGCGCTCAGCTATTCGAGCGGCCGGCACCTCACGTTCTACCAGGCCGCCGAGCCGATCCAGGCGTGGCGGCGCGCGCAGCGCACCGCGCGGCTCGTCGACCTGTCGGCGTCGCATCTGCTCGCGTCGTCGGCCATTCCGTTCGTGTTCCCCGCCGTGCCGCTCGTGCTCGACGGGCAGATCGAGTACTTCGGCGACGGCTCGATCCGGCAGATCGCACCGCTGTCGCCGGCGATCCACTTCGGCGCGGACCGGATCGTCGTCGTCGGTGCCGCCGATCCGCGGCCCGAGATTCCGGCCGCGAACGGCGCGGGGCGGCCCCGTGGCTACCCGAGCCTCGCGCAGATCGGCCAGCAGGTGCTCGCGAGCGTGTTCCTCGACTCGATCGGCTCGGACATCGAACGGATCGAGCACATCAACCGGATGATCGAGCACCTGCCGCACCAGGTCGAGATCGACAGCGGCTGGCGGCACGTCGACGTGCTCGCGATCGCGCCGTCCGAGCGCATCGAGCTGATTGCCGCGAAGCACCTGAAGCAGATGCCGGCGACGATGCGCGGGCTGCTCGGCGCGATCGGCGGCAGCCAGCCGGCCGGCGCGTCGTTCGCGAGCTACCTGCTGTTCGAGGAGGCCTTCACGCGTGAGCTGATCGAGCTCGGCTACCGCGACGGCCGGGCGCAGCGCGAGACGCTCGCCGGCTGGATCGCTCAGGCGGACGGCAGCAGCGCACCGGCGGCCGGCACACCGCCGGAAGGCGGCCTCGCGGCCGGCGAAATACGGGTCTGACACGCGCAGGCGCAATGTAAGGTTGCGTTTTCGCGACGGTCAGGCGCGACCGATCGCCGCACCGCGGTTGGCGGCGCGCGACCGGGCAGGCGTCTCGGAACCGTCATGCACGCGTGCTATCATGGCCGCCGCCGTATACACCATATCGAGCAGCCCGCCGATCCGGCATCCGCACGGGACCTTTCGGGGAACCCGCCTGGGGCAGGGGACGGGCGCGCCAACGAGCCGGCCAGCGCCGGCCCCCACTCAGGCAAGCGCGACCGGCCTCCGTCGGAACGGAGCGGGTTGCGGCATGCCCAACGGCGGCAACGCGGCCGCCTGGCTGCCGGACGAGGAATCAGCGTCCGGCGGCCGGTTTCCCGCGTAAAATTAGAGTCTTGGCTGCAAAAAGCGCGCGCGGCGCGCTGGCGCGGCAACAGTCACGTTTAGAGAAGTCGCATTGCGCAGAACAGGGGTGGGACCATCATGAACACCATGCTTTATCCGGAACTTTACAGGTCGCTCGAAGCTGTCCGCTGGGACATGGAGAAGGACATTCCGTGGGACAAGTTCGACGCTTCGCTGCTCACCGACGAGCAGGCGAAGACGATCAAGATGAACGCGATCACCGAATGGTCGGCGCTGCCCGCGACGGAAATGTTCCTGCGCGACAACCAGCACGACAGCGACTTTTCCGCGTTCATGAGCGTGTGGTTCTTCGAGGAGCAGAAGCATTCGCTCGTGCTGATGGAATACCTGCGCCGCTTCAAGCCGGAGATGGTGCCAACCGAAGAGGAACTGCACGCGGTGCGCTTCCAGTTCGATCCGGCGCCGCCGCTCGAGACGCTGATGCTGCACTTCTGCGGCGAGATCCGTTTGAACCACTGGTACCGCTGCGCGGCCGACTGGCACACCGAGCCCGTCATCAAGCAGATCTACGAAACGATTTCGCGCGATGAAGCGCGTCACGGCGGCGCGTACCTGCGCTACATGAAGAAAGCGCTGAACAACTGCGGCGACGTCGCGCGTGCCGCCTTCGCGAAGATCGGCGTGCTGATGGCGTCGGCGCGCCGCACCGAGAAGCCGCTGCACCCGACCAACCTGCACGTGAACCAGGCGCTGTTCCCGCGCGACACCGTGCAGTCGCGCCTGCCCGATCCGGAATGGCTCGAGCGCTGGCTCGACGAGCAGATCCGTTTCGACGGCGAGTGGGAGAAGAAGGTCGTCGAGCGGATCCTGCACAACCTGTCGATCCTGTTCGAGCGCACGTTCGCAACCGCGCAGGAACTGAACCGCTACCGCAAGGAAGTCACCGGCCGCCTGCAGGCCGAAAGCGGCCCGTCGTCGGCCGCGCAGCCGGCCTGAGGCCGGCACAGGGGCCGCCGTCGGCGCGAGTCGTGTCCGGTTCGCGCCCGGCTCGCGGCACCGTGTCGCGCTCGTCGCATGAAGCCCGCCCGGCCGGTCCGGCGGGCTTTTTATCGGGTGCCGCCGTCGCGCGCGCCGTCGTTCATCCCGTCCGATCTCCATCATGTCCGCCACTTTCGAACGCAAGCTGATCACCCGTGATGCCCTCGTCGCGCTACGCGCATCGCTGCCGTCGCCCGTCGTGTTCACCAACGGCGTGTTCGACATCCTGCATCGTGGTCACGTCACGTATCTCGCCGATGCGAAAGCGCTCGGCGCCTGCCTGATCGTCGGCGTGAACAGCGACGCGTCGGTGCGCATGCTCGGCAAGGGCGACGACCGGCCGATCAACCGCGAAGAGGATCGCGCGGCGCTGCTCGCGGCGCTGGAAAGCGTCGACTGGGTCGTGACGTTCGCGGAAAAGACGCCCGTGTCGCTGATCGAGGCCGTCCGTCCGGACATCCTCGTGAAGGGCGGCGATTACGACATGGACGCGCTGCCGGAATCGGCGCTCGTGCGCGGCTGGGGCGGCCGGGCGCTGGCGATTCCGTTCGAGCACGATCGCTCGACCACTGCGCTGCTGAAGAAGGTGCGCGCGCAACAGTCTTGAGCGCGACGCAGCGCCGTCACGGGGCGGACGCCGCGAGCGGTGCGGTCGTGACGGCCGGCGCCGCGATCGGGCCGCCGACGACGGGCTGGTCGGTCGCCCGCACGAGCGGTGTCACGCGCAATGCGTCGGGCCGCACCTGCCGCGACAGCACGCCCGGTTCGCGCGGGCCGGCCGCGGGCAGCGGCCCGAACATGCCGCGCGCCACCACGAACGCGAGCATGTTGGCGAGAAAGAGAACAGCGATCAGCCAGCGCAGCATCGTCGAAACTCCTTGTCGTCATTGACGTGATTCACGTCGTTCAGTCGAGCCGGCCGCATGGCCGGCTTTTTTCATGGCTTTCGTTGACCGTTCGTGCGGACCGCTGGCGCGGCACCGCGCGTAGTGCATCGTCGGCGTGACGTGGGCCGGTCGGGCTCACTTTGGCCTGCGTCGCGACGTGCCGGCGCGATGCCGACGCTTTTGCGTCAATCCTGCGTCGTTGCCGGCGCGGCCGCGTCTGTTGCGATCAGCGCGAGCCCGGACAGGATCAGCGCGTCATGCCGCGTATGCGCGACCGTCAGCGCACGCGCGACGTCGTCCGCCGCACCGCCTGCCAACACGAGCCGCACGGGCGCCTGCCACGCCGCGACGAGATCGCGCCACGCGCGTTCGATCAGGCCGGCCTGCGCGTACAGGCAGCCGGCCGACAGCGAGCGTGGCGTATCGATCTGGAACGGTTCGGCCTGCGCGCCCGCGAGCAGGCCGCTGGCGATATCCGTGGTCAGCGTCGGTAACTGCGCGGTGTGCGTGCCGAGCGCGCGCATCATCAGCGCCCAGCCCGGCGCGATCAACCCGCCCGTGAAGCGGCCGTCCGCGCGCAATGCCTCGAGCGTCGTCGCGGTGCCGAACGTCGCGATCAGCAGATGCTCGCCGGGAAACGCCGCATGCGCGCCGATCAGGCCGGCCCATCGGTCGCTGCCGAGCTGTTCGGGCGTCGTATAGCCGTTCGTCACGCCGCATTGCGCGGGCCGCGCGCGGATCGTCGTGCGCGGCAAGCCAGGCCAGCGTGCGTCGAGCAGCGCGTCGAGCCGTGCGGCCACGTCGGCGCCCGCGACGTTCGAGATCCACGCGCCGCGCGGCCGCGGCAGGTGCGACCAGTCGGGATCGGCGCCGCCGTCGCGCGTATGGCCGAACGCGCCCGTGTCGACGAGCGAGCGCCGCGCGTCGGCGAGTGCCCACTTGATCCGGCTGTTGCCGGCATCGATCAGCAGGTGCGGTTCGCTCATTGCGCTTCGCGCAGCGACACGTCGCCGGCCGCGATCGTCTGCACGCCGGTCGGCGTGTCGAGCAGCAACTGACCGGTCGCGTCGATGCCCGTCGCGATGCCGCGCGCGCGCTCGACGCCCTGTTCGAGCAGCACGACTTCGCGGCCCGCGTACGCGTGCAGCGCGTGCCAGCGCGGCAGGAACGGCGCGAGGCCGTCGGTGCCGAACTGCGCTAGGGCGGGCGTGAGCGCGTTCAGCGACGCGGCGAGCGTATCGGTGAGGTTCGCCGACGCGCACACGATCGACAGCGCGGCGGGCGGCAGGCCGCTCGCGAGCGTCGCTTCGCGCGCGCGCAGCGCGTCGACCTGCGCGGCCACGGCTTCCGCGCCGCGCACGTTGATGCCGAAGCCGATCACGACGGCGGTGGCGTCGGCGGTGGTCCAGACGGTTTCGATCAGGATCCCGGCGAGCTTGCCGACGATGCGCGGCGTGCCGTCGTCGTCGGCCGTCAGCAGCAGGTCGTTCGGCCATTTGAGCGCGACGCGCGTGCGGGCGTCGAGCGGCAGCGTGGCCAGCCCTTCGGCGAGCGCGACGCCGATCGCGATGCTGAGGCCGCCGAGCGCATCGACGGCGCGCGGCACGATGCAGCCGACCGAGCACAGCAGCGCATTGCCGGGCTGCGCGAACCACGGGCGGCCCTGCCGGCCGCGGCCGGCCGTCTGCTCGAACGCGACGCGCACGAGCGGCGCGGGCAACGCGTTCGCGCTGCGCGGCAGCGCCTTGAGCCGGGTCGCGACGTCGGCGTTGGTCGAGCCGGTGGCGGCGACGATGTCGAGCGGCCACGCGCGCGGCGCGGCGTCCAGGTGCGCCTCGAGCCGGTTGCGCGCGATGTGCGCGTCGCCGGATTCGGGCGTGTCGGAGGAGGTGGGGGCGTTCATGGCGCCTATTGTAGCGACAGGGGGCGTTGGCGCGCGCCGGACGGCGCGCCTAACCTGCAGGACGACACGGCGTGGCTTGGCGCTGCATCTCTATCTGCGCTCCAGCGCCTTGATGTCCTCTTCCGACGTCATCTTGCACGCGAGCGGCGTCCTGCCCTTCAGCGCCGGGCCTTGGCGGGTCGAAACGAGGATTGGTGCGCCGCCGACGGCTCGCAGATGACGCATGTGACGCAACCACCGTTCGGCCAGGTCACGCCCACGCGTTCCCCAGCCGAACGGCCGTCACGGCGCGACGACCGGGTGCTTCAGCGCGTGCGCGGTCTCGATCCACTGCGCGTGGAACTCGTCCGCGTCGGGCCGAAGCCCGAGTTCGCCGTTGCGATAGGCCATCGCGAGCGTCTGCACGGCTTCCGGCAGCTCGTGCTCGGCGGCGCGGCGATACAGCGCGAGCGCGCGCACCTCGTCGCGCGGCACGCCGCTGCCGTCGCGGAACGCGTTCGCGAGCATGAAGTCGGCGGCCGGGATGTCCGCGCGCGACGCGATGTCGAACCAGTGCGCGGCCTGCACCGGGTCGGCCGCGATGCCGTAGCCGCTGCGGTAGATCAGCCCGAGGTAGTACGCGGCGGCCGGGTCGCCCTGTTCGGCCGCTGCACCGAGCAGCGCGCGGGCGCGCACATAGTCCTTCGGAATGTCGCCGCTGCCGAGCAGCAACGCCTTGCCGAGCGCAAGCTGCGCGCGCCGCGCGGCCGGCGCGTCGGCCTTGCCCTCCGCCGCCGCGGCCGTTTCCAGCCAGCCGCGCCCCTCGTCGCGCAGCCCTGGCTCGTGCGCATCGACGAGCGCGATGCCGAGCGCCGCCTGCGCGGCGCCCGAGCCGCGGCGCGCGAGCGTGCGCAACTGGGC
>NZ_JACFYV010000519.1:0-255 GCF_016759955.1 Burkholderia sp. KCJ3K979 | reverse complement strand
CGGACGGCAAGCTGACGTTCGACCGGCTGTCGTCGGTGTTCATCTCGAACACGAACCACGAGGAGAACCAGCCGGCGCACCTGACGCTGAAGGACGCGAGCGTGCCGGTGAACGTGAACCTGCGCACGTACGCGGGGCCGGAGGCGCGCTTCTGCCCGGCGGCGGTGTACGAGTTCGTGAAGAACGACGACGGCGGCGATCGGCTCGTGATCAACGCGCAGAACTGCGTGCACTGCAAGACCTGCGACATCAAGG
>NZ_JACFYV010000518.1:0-255 GCF_016759955.1 Burkholderia sp. KCJ3K979 | reverse complement strand
ACGGTCGCAAGATTAAAACTCAAAGGAATTGACGGGGACCCGCACAAGCGGTGGATGATGTGGATTAATTCGATGCAACGCGAAAAACCTTACCTACCCTTGACATGGTCGGAATCCTGCTGAGAGGTGGGAGTGCTCGAAAGAGAACCGGCGCACAGGTGCTGCATGGCTGTCGTCAGCTCGTGTCGTGAGATGTTGGGTTAAGTCCCGCAACGAGCGCAACCCTTGTCCTTAGTTGCTACGCAAGAGCACTCT
>NZ_JACFYV010000517.1:0-255 GCF_016759955.1 Burkholderia sp. KCJ3K979 | reverse complement strand
CCTCCAAGGCTAAATACTCGTGATCGACCGATAGTGAACCAGTACCGTGAGGGAAAGGCGAAAAGAACCCCGGGAGGGGAGTGAAATAGATCCTGAAACCGCATGCATACAAACAGTCGGAGCCTCGCAAGGGGTGACGGCGTACCTTTTGTATAATGGGTCAGCGACTTACGTTCAGTAGCAAGCTTAACCGTATAGGGCAGGCGTAGCGAAAGCGAGTCCGAATAGGGCGTTCAGTTGCTGGGCGTAGACCCG
>NZ_JACFYV010000516.1:0-255 GCF_016759955.1 Burkholderia sp. KCJ3K979 | reverse complement strand
CCTCCAAGGCTAAATACTCGTGATCGACCGATAGTGAACCAGTACCGTGAGGGAAAGGCGAAAAGAACCCCGGGAGGGGAGTGAAATAGATCCTGAAACCGCATGCATACAAACAGTCGGAGCCTCGTAAGGGGTGACGGCGTACCTTTTGTATAATGGGTCAGCGACTTACGTTCAGTAGCAAGCTTAACCGTATAGGGCAGGCGTAGCGAAAGCGAGTCCGAATAGGGCGTTCAGTTGCTGGGCGTAGACCCG
>NZ_JACFYV010000515.1:0-255 GCF_016759955.1 Burkholderia sp. KCJ3K979 | reverse complement strand
CGGGAGGCAGCAGTGGGGAATTTTGGACAATGGGCGAAAGCCTGATCCAGCAATGCCGCGTGTGTGAAGAAGGCCTTCGGGTTGTAAAGCACTTTTGTCCGGAAAGAAATCCTTGGCTCTAATACAGCCGGGGGATGACGGTACCGGAAGAATAAGCACCGGCTAACTACGTGCCAGCAGCCGCGGTAATACGTAGGGTGCGAGCGTTAATCGGAATTACTGGGCGTAAAGCGTGCGCAGGCGGTTTGCTAAGAC
>NZ_JACFYV010000514.1:0-255 GCF_016759955.1 Burkholderia sp. KCJ3K979 | reverse complement strand
CGGGAGGCAGCAGTGGGGAATTTTGGACAATGGGCGAAAGCCTGATCCAGCAATGCCGCGTGTGTGAAGAAGGCCTTCGGGTTGTAAAGCACTTTTGTCCGGAAAGAAATCCTTGGCTCTAATACAGTCGGGGGATGACGGTACCGGAAGAATAAGCACCGGCTAACTACGTGCCAGCAGCCGCGGTAATACGTAGGGTGCGAGCGTTAATCGGAATTACTGGGCGTAAAGCGTGCGCAGGCGGTTTGCTAAGAC
>NZ_JACFYV010000513.1:0-256 GCF_016759955.1 Burkholderia sp. KCJ3K979 | reverse complement strand
GCGCACGGAGGCTTTTTCAAACTTTCTTCACAAAGGGCTTGCGTGGACGGGGGCGGGTGCTTAGAATCACGCCTCTTTCGCGCCAACGGAAACGCGGCGCGGAAGGAAGGGAAGCAGTGCTGTTGAGGTTCGGCGGTAGCGAGCCTCGGCGGTACGGAAGTTGAGCCCCGCGGTCGCAACGAAGTCGTTCAGAAAGTTGTTGACGAGCTGCGAAACACGGTTCATAATCTCGCTTCTCTGCTGCTGAAAACGCAGC
>NZ_JACFYV010000512.1:0-262 GCF_016759955.1 Burkholderia sp. KCJ3K979 | reverse complement strand
CAATGGTGGGTCTGGTTGGATTCGAACCAACGACCCCCGCCTTATCAAGACGGTGCTCTAACCGACTGAGCTACAGACCCCTGAGTCTGTCTTTAATTTACAGCCGATAAGCGTGAGCGCTCAACTTCGCGAGATAGCTCTGGAAAGGAGGTGATCCAGCCGCACCTTCCGATACGGCTACCTTGTTACGACTTCACCCCAGTCATGAATCCTACCGTGGTGACCGTCCTCCTTGCGGTTAGACTAGCCACTTCTGGTAAAA
>NZ_JACFYV010000511.1:0-272 GCF_016759955.1 Burkholderia sp. KCJ3K979 | reverse complement strand
AGGGTCGTTCGAGACCAGGACGTTGATAGGTCAGGTGTGTAAGCGCAGTAATGCGTTCAGCTAACTGATACTAATTGCCCGTAAGGCTTGATCCTATAACAAGTCTGCCTTGTAGATCGGCGCCGTGCGAAAGCACCGGCCGCAAGATCCAGAGCGACATGTTGGATTCTCGTGTGTGATACACACAACTCAAAATTACTGCTTCTTCCAAGATTGGTTGCGCTGCGAAGCAACGCAACAACCCCCTTTGCCTGATGACCATAGCGAGTCGG
>NZ_JACFYV010000510.1:0-272 GCF_016759955.1 Burkholderia sp. KCJ3K979 | reverse complement strand
CCGCCTGGGGAGTACGGTCGCAAGATTAAAACTCAAAGGAATTGACGGGGACCCGCACAAGCGGTGGATGATGTGGATTAATTCGATGCAACGCGAAAAACCTTACCTACCCTTGACATGGTCGGAAGCCCGATGAGAGTTGGGCGTGCTCGAAAGAGAACCGGCGCACAGGTGCTGCATGGCTGTCGTCAGCTCGTGTCGTGAGATGTTGGGTTAAGTCCCGCAACGAGCGCAACCCTTGTCCTTAGTTGCTACGCAAGAGCACTCTAAGG
>NZ_JACFYV010000050.1:0-39073 GCF_016759955.1 Burkholderia sp. KCJ3K979 | reverse complement strand
ACGCCGATTCAACGATCCCCGAAGCATGCCCCACCCGCTCCACGCGGCCCGCGCATCCGGCGCGCGACCGCCCCACGCCCCATTCCGCTTGCTGCGCCAGCCAGGGAATACCCGATTCCGGTCACCGGGTCCGGCTTGTTATCATTCGTTCACATTCAAGTTGTATAGACAACTTGACGCACTCGAACCGGCCCCGCTCGCACGGTTCGTCGCATAACGATATCGGAGACTCGATGAAAAACTTGCAGCGCCACCTGAGCGCGCGGCACATCCGCTTTCTAGCGCTGGGCTCGGCGATCGGCACCGGCCTGTTCTACGGCTCCGCGTCCGCGATCCAGCTTGCCGGCCCGGCCGTGATCCTCGCATACATCCTGGGCGGCGCGGCCGTCTACATGGTGATGCGCGCGCTCGGCGAGATGGCCGTGCGCGAACCCGTCGCCGGCTCGTTCGGCCACTACGCGACCGAGAACCTCGGCCCCTTCGCGGGCTTCGTCACCGGCTGGACCTACACGCTCGAAATGGTGATCGTCGCGATCGCGGACATCACCGCGTTCGGCATCTACATGGGCTTCTGGTTTCCGGACGTCCCGCAATGGATCTGGGTGCTCGGCGTCGTCGCGATCATCTGCGGGCTGAACCTGTGCCACGTGAAAGTGTTCGGCGAGCTCGAATTCTGGCTGTCGATCATCAAGGTCGGCGCGATCGTCGCAATGATCGGCGGCGGCGTCGCGATCCTGCTGACCGGCATGCACTTCGGTCATTCGGCCGACTTGCCGACGTTCGCGAACCTGTGGAACCACGGCGGCTTCTTGCCGAACGGCATCGGCGGGCTGATCGCGTCGCTGTCGGTCGTGATCTTCGCGTACGGCGGGATCGAGGTGATCGGGATGAGCGCCGGTGAGGCGAAGGACCCGGAACGCGTGATTCCGCGCGCGATCAACGCGGTGCCCGCACGCATCCTGCTGTTCTACGTGCTGACGATGGTGGTGCTGATGTCGATCAGCCCGTGGACGGGCGTCGGCAGCGACGGCAGCCCGTTCGTGCAGATCTTCTCGGCGCTCGGCGTGAAATCGGCCGCGACGATCCTGAACCTCGTCGTGATCAGCGCGGCGATCTCGGCGATCAACAGCGACATCTTCGGCGCGGGCCGGATGATGTTCGGGATGGCGCGGCAGGGTCAGGCGCCGCGCGTGCTGATGACGACGTCGCGCCACGGCGTGCCGTGGGTCACGGTGCTCGTGATGGCCGGCGCGCTGCTGGTGGGCGTGCTGCTCAACTACCTGATGCCGAAGGACGTGTTCCTGGTGGTCGCCGCGATCGCGACGTTCGCGACCGTGTGGGTCTGGTTGATGATCCTGCTGTCGCAGGTGGCGATGCGTCGCCGCCTGTCGAGCGCCGAAGTCGCCGCGCTGAAGTTCAAGGTGCCGCTGTGGCCCGTCGCGCCCGCGCTGACGATCGCCTTCATGGGCTTCGTGATCGTGATGCTCGGCTGGTTCGAGGATACGCGCGTGGCGCTGTATGTCGGCGCGGCATGGCTCGCGCTGCTCGCGGCCGTGTTCTACGCACGGATTCGCCCGAAATTCGCACCTGCGTCACGTTGACGCACGGCCGACTGGCCGGTGCGGCGCGCCGGTTCCGGCGCGCCTTCCGATGTCCCGGTTCCGCGCGGCGCCCGTCGCGCCGGACGCCGCGGATCGACTCCCGTGGCATGCCCCGTACGCGACCCGATCGGGCCGCGTAGCGGCACGTCAGTGCGACGCCGCGCTCGCGGCCTCGGCCGGATGGGCCTCGTCGTACGCGTGCTTCTGCGAAATCGCGTTGTACAGGATCGTCCCGATCACGAGCAGCACGGCCACGACGATCAGGATGCTCACGTTGCGGACAGGGTTCTTCTTGCGCTGATCGTTCATGGTCGGTGCGGCTCCGTCAAATTCGTCGAAGCGGGCATTCTACGCGCTTGCGCCCACACTGCACCGCCCCGTTCGCCGCCCTCCGGCCCCGGCTTCTCCTCCGCTTTCCGTCAGCTTTCGATTGTTAATCGTTCCCATTTCGATCTAGAATCCCAAGTCTTTCATTTTGTAATGTTTCGGGTCGCTCGGGCGGCAGACGCGCCCCGGAACGCTCCCTCGTCCACCTGCCGCACCGGAGTCTTCATGTCGAATCCGCGCACCCGCCTGCTGCCGCTCGCCGGCGCCCTCGCCGCCGCCGCCGCAGCCTTCGCGCCGCTTGCCCACGCGGCCGAGGAAGTGAGCCTGTACACCACCCGCGAGCCGAAGCTGATCCAGCCGCTCATCGACGCGTTCACGAAGCAGAGCGGCGTCAAGGTCAACACGGTGTTCGTGAAGGACGGCCTGCTCGAGCGCGTGAAGGCGGAAGGCGCCCAATCGCCGGCCGACGTGCTGATGACGGTCGACGTCGGTAACCTGCTCGACCTCGTCGACGGCGGCGTCACGCAGCCGGTGCGCTCGAAGGTGCTCGACGACGCGATTCCCGCGAACCTGCGCGCCACGAACGGCGACTGGTACGCGCTGTCGCTGCGCGATCGCGTGCTGTACGTCGAAAAGGACCTGAAGGTCGACGCATTCCGCTACGAGGATCTCGCCGATCCGAAATGGAAGGGCAAGGTCTGCATCCGCTCGGGCCAGCATCCGTACAACACCGCGCTCGTCGCGGCGATGATCGCGCACGACGGCGAGGCCGCGACCGAGACATGGCTGCGCGGCGTGAAGGCGAACCTCGCACGCAAGGCGACCGGCGGCGACCGCGACGTCGCGCGCGACATCCTCGGCGGCATCTGCGACGTCGGCCTCGCGAACGCTTACTACGTCGGCCACATGAAAAACGCCGAACCGGGCAGCGATGCGCGCAAATGGGGCGACGCGATCAAGGTGGTGCGGCCGACCTTTGCGAACGCGAAGAGCGGCGGCACGCACGTGAACATCAGCGGCGCGACGGTCGCAAAGCACGCGCCGCACAAGGCCAACGCGGTGAAACTGCTCGAATATCTCGTGTCGCCGGAAGCGCAGGCGCTGTATGCGCAGGCGAACTACGAATACCCGGTGCGCGCGAACGTGAAGCTCGACCCGGTGATCGCCAGCTTCGGCACGCTGAAAGTCGATCCGCTGCCGCTGGCGGACATCGCGAAGCATCGCAAGCAGGCGAGCCAGCTCGTCGACAAGGTCGGCTTTGACAACTGACGCATCGCCCGCCCGCGCCTGCCGCGAGTCGAGCGGTCCGCGGCCGTGTCTGCGTCTGCGACCGCGCGCGGGCAGCCTGTGGCTGCTCGCGGCGCTGACGATCGCCGCGGCGGTCGCGGCGCCGCTCGCGGTGCTCGTGGCCGCCGCGTTCGACGCCGATCTCGCGCACTGGCGGCATCTCGCCGAATTCGTGCTGCCGCAGGCGCTCGTCAATACGCTGCTGCTGCTCGCCGGGGTCGGCACGATCGTGTCGATCGTCGGCACCGGCTGCGCATGGCTCGTCACCGCCTACGATTTTCCCGGCCGCCGGACCCTGACCTGGGCACTGCTGCTGCCGCTCGCGGTCCCTACCTACATCGTCGCGTTCGCGTATCTCGATCTGCTGCATCCGATCGGCCCCGTGCAGGGCGCGATCCGCTGGCTGCTCGGCTTCGACAGCCCGCGCCAGTTCCGTCTGCCCGACCTGCGCTCGCTGCCCGGCGCGATCTTCGTGCTCGGCTTCGTGCTGTACCCGTATGTCTATCTGAGCACGCGCGCGATGTTCGTCACGCAGTCCGCGAGCCTGCTCGAGGCCGCGCGCACGCTCGGCGCGGGCCGCCTCGCGACGTTCTGGCGCGTCGTCGTGCCGCTTGCCCGGCCGGCGATCGCGGTCGGCGTGAGCCTCGCGCTGCTCGAAACGCTGAACGATATCGGCGCGTCGGAATTCCTCGGCGTGCAGACGCTGACCGTGTCCGTCTATACGACGTGGATCACGCGCTCCGATCTCGCCGGCGCCGCGCAGATCGCACTCGCGATGCTCGCGATCGTCGTCGGCATGATCGCGCTCGAACGCTATGGGCGCCGCCGCCAGCGCTACGCGCACGGCCGGCGCATGCGGCCGATCGCGCCGCGCCGCCTGACCGGCGCGGCCGCGCTGGGCGCCGCCGTGCTCGGCTGGCTGCCCGTCCTGCTCGGCTTCGGCGCGCCGGCCGCGTACCTCGCGGTCGAAACGGCCAAGCGGCTGCACCTCGTCGGCGGCGTCTCCGCGCAATTGATGACGGGGCTCGCGAACACGCTGACGATCGCGACCGCCGCCACCGTCGCGACGCTCGCGTGCGGACTCGTCGTCGCGTGGGCCGCCCGCGCGCAGCGCGACAGCGCCGGTGCGGGCCCGGCCCGCCTGTGCGCGCGGATCGCGAGCCTCGGCTACGCGGTGCCAGGCACCGTACTCGCGATCGGCCTGCTGATTCCGTTCGCGGCGGCCGACCGGCTGTTCGGCGCGGCGCTCGGCCGCGACGGCCTGCTGCTGATGGGTTCGGCCACCGCGCTCGTGATCGCCTATACCGTGCGTTTTCTCGCGATCCCGGCCGGCGGCATCGAGGCCGGCCTCGCGCGCATTCCGCCGTCGCTCGAACAGGCCGCGCGCTCGCTCGGCGAGACGGCCGGCGGCACGTTGCGCCGCGTCCACCTGCCGCTGTTGCGGCCCGCGCTCACGACGAGCGCGCTGCTGGTGTTCGTCGACGCGATGAAGGAGCTGCCGGCCACGCTGCTGCTGCGTCCGTTGAATTTCGACACGCTCGCGACCTGGCTGTATGCGGAAGCCGCGCGCGGCACCTATGAAGAAGGCGCGGTCGCCGCGCTCGCGATCGTGCTGGCCGGGCTCGTGCCCGTGATCCTGCTCGCCCGCACCCGCCACAAGATCGGAGCCTGACACCGTGAACCTGCTCGAACTCGACGACCTCTGCGTCGCCTACGACACGCCGCACGGCCGCCGCACCGTGGTCGACGGCCTGAGCCTCGCGCTGCCGCGCGGCGACATCGGCTGCCTGCTCGGCGCGTCCGGCTGCGGCAAGACCACCGTGCTGCGCGCGATCGCCGGCTTCGAACCCGTGCGCATGGGGCGCATCGTGCTGGACGGCACGCCGGTCGCGGCGCCGTCGCTCGACGTGCCGCCCGAGCGGCGGCGCATCGGCATGATGTTCCAGGATTACGCGCTGTTTCCGCACCTGAGCGCGGCCGACAACGTCGCGTTCGGCCTGCGGCGTATGCCGAAGGCCGAACGGCGCCTGCGCATCGCGGAGATGCTCGACCTCGTCGGCCTAGCCGATTCCGGCGACGCGTATCCGCACGAACTGTCGGGCGGCCAGCAGCAGCGCGTCGCCCTCGCACGCGCCCTTGCACCGTCGCCGGAATTGCTGCTGCTCGACGAGCCGTTCTCGAATCTCGACGTCGATACGCGCGAGCGGCTCGCGTTCGAGCTGCGCGACATCCTGAAGCACACGGGCCACACCGCGATCCTCGTCACGCACAATCAGGCGGAAGCGTTCGCGATCGCCGACCGGATCGGCGTGATGAAGGACGGCCGGCTCGCGCAATGGGACACGCCGTATGCGCTGCACCATCATCCGGCCAGCCCGTTCGTCGCGGATTTCGTGCGCCGCGACGCGCTGGCCGACGAGCGCGCACGCGCGCTGGCGCGCGGCCGCTGAAGCCGCGCGGCCGACGCGGCGGCAAGCCCGTCAGGCCGGCTCGGCCAGATCGCGCACGGGCAGCGCGGTCGAATACTTGATCTGCTCCATCGCGAACGACGAGCTGACGTCGAACAGCGGCACCGTGCGAATCAGTTGCTTGTAGACGCGGTCGTAATCGTCGATGCCGGCCACCACCACGCGCAGCAGGTAATCGGTCTCGCCGCTCATCCGGTAGACCTCGACCACTTCCGGCATGTCGCGCACCGCCTGCGTGAAACGCTGCGCCCATTCCTCGGTGTGCTGGTTCGTGCGGATCGCGACGAACACGGTCGTGCCGACCCCGAGCTTGCGCGGATCGCACAGCGCGACCTGCGCGCGAATCGCGCCGGTTTCCTTCAGCCGCTGCACGCGCTTCCAGCACGGCGTCTGCGACAGGTTCACGCGCTGCGCCAGCTCCGCGATCGGCAGCGTGGCATCCGCCTGCAGCAGCTCCAGCAGCTTGCGATCGATGGCGTCCATTTCTCCATTCCCTCGTCGATAGAAATTTATTCTATTCATCCTGCCCAACGGGGAACAATATGAAAAGTATCTCGGCACGTCGACCGGTGTAAATACCGATCCGCCACGCGCTCGCCGCCCCAAATGAAACAGGCGACGCCACCCGCGAAGGGTGGCGTCGCCTGACATCGTCGCGCGTCGCGGCTTGCACGCCGCGCCCGGGCCGGCGCTCACACGCCGCCGGCCGCCACGCCGATCAATACGCGACCGTCGCGATTTCGCGCACGAAGCTGTCCTGCTCGAGCGCGTCGACGAACGCGACCGCGTAGTCTTCCGCCGAGATCTTGCTGTTGCCCTGCGCGTCCACGATCAGCTTGCCGACGCCGGTGCGGAACGTGCCCGTGCGCTCGCCCGGCGCGATCAGCGCGGCCGGCGCGAAGAAGGTCCAGTCGAGATCGGTAACCGTCTTCAGGTAGTCGAATGCATCGCGGTGCGCGAGCGCCTGCGGCTTGTACGCGTCCGGAAAACCTTCGGTGTCGACGAGCTGCTTGCCCGGCGCGACTTCGAGCGAACCGGCGCCGCCTACCACGACGAGCCGCTTCAGGCCGGCCTGGCGCGTGCCGGCGACCAGCGCCTTCGCGGCCGCGACGACCTGCGCCGCATCTTCCTGCTTCGGGCCGTACGCGCTTGCGACGACGTCATGGCCCGGCAGCGCGGCGGCGATGCTGGCCGCGTCGAACAGGTCGGCCGCCTTCGCGGTGATGCCGTCGCCGGACGCGCCCGGATGGCGCGACAGCGCCGTGACGCGGTGGCCGCGTCGCACGGCTTCCGCCGCGATGCGCGAGCCGATCGTGCCGGTGGCGCCGAACAGCGCGATATTCAACGAACGTTGCGTCATATCGATTCTCCAGTAATAAAAATATGTAACACAGTCAATTACACATAAGACCGAAAAAAACGGGGCAAAACCCCCGTTGCGCCGATCGCCGCGCGTACGCGCCGTCCGGCTTCCTGCCCTGCCCGCCGTCGGTCACCCGCCGGCGCGCGCCGCCCGTTGGGTGCGCTGCTCTCGATCCAGCATGTCGGCCGTCACGTCAACCAGCGTGCGCGTGGCGAGCGAAGCCTCCATCGCGCGCTGCGCGTCGCCGATATAGCCGGTCAGCACGCCCTGGATGTGCCGCCCGACGAGACACGCCGGATTCGGCG
Organism: Burkholderia sp. KCJ3K979; assembly: GCF_016759955.1. Taxonomy (NCBI): domain Bacteria; kingdom Pseudomonadati; phylum Pseudomonadota; class Betaproteobacteria; order Burkholderiales; family Burkholderiaceae; genus Burkholderia; species Burkholderia sp. KCJ3K979. The sequence goes on along the minus strand of NZ_JACFYV010000050.1, from coordinate 31,722 downwards.
CCTCGCGGTGCAGCGCGAACAGTTGCGCATCGTCGACCGCGCGATACACGTCGAGCAGCGTGATCTCACCGGGCTCGCGCGCCAGCAGCGCACCGCCGCCCGCGCCGAGCTGCGACGTGGTCAGGCCCGCGGCCGCCAGCATCGACAGCAACCGGCGAATCAGCGCCGGATTCGTATTCACGCTGCCCGCGATGATGTCGGACGACAACGGCACGCCTTCCTGCATCGACAGCAAGGCAAGCACGTGAACGGCAAACGCGAACCGGCTGCTGGTATTCATTCCTGACTCACTCGGCGACGCCAGCCCGACCCGCAACCAGCGACATGTGCAACCATCATAATTACATTTTGCGAATCGTGCAAGCCCGCGTCATTCACCGCTCGCGGGTTTGGCCCCCGCGGCGCTCTGCTGGCTCCACTGCTGGAGTTTCTTGCCGGCTTCGGCGATCTTCGCGCCCGCTTCGGAAGCCGCATGCGCGACGACCGCGGACGCCGCCGCGTCGATCTGCGCCTGCGCGGCCGATGCGAGGCCGCTCGCGGACAGCGGCGGCACGGCCGACGCCGCGGACGCGATGCCGGCCTTCGCCGCATTGATCTGTTGATTGACCGTGCTCGCCACCTGGTCGAGCGCCTTGGCCGCATTGTTGGCGGCATCGGCGGCCGCGCTCGCGGCCGTATCGGGTTGCGCGGCCGGCGTGCCGGACTTCTCGCAGCCCGCGAGCAACAGCAGCGCACCGGCGGCCACGGCCGCCAGCACGGATCCGGGCACACGACGCGCCCGCGATGTCTTCATGTTCATCAGCAATCTCCGGCCGCGCGTGGCGCGACCTCGTGGTTGGACCGGTGTCGATGATACCGCCTGTGGAACAGGCCAAATAACGACCCGTCATTAAAAATGCCTTTCAATTTCGGATTCGTCTGATTCAATCGCACGCGCCACGCCTCTAAAGTGGGCACGCTTCAATCCGCTTCGTACGTGTCCCCTTTTCCTCGTTATGGCTTTCCTCGTCGACTGGCTCATCGCCCTGGCCGCGCTGCTCGCCGCCACCCTGTTCCTGTGCCTGCGTGCGCCGTCGGCGCGCCGCCTCGCCGAATCCGGGCGTCCGCGCCGCATCGCCTGCGCGCGCTTGCTCACGCAGGCCGTGATCGGCTTCTGGACCGCGGCACTGATCGTCGCGCAAGGCATCCTCGGCGCCGACGCCGACGGCCAGTCCCTCGCGGGCTTCGCGGCGCTTGCCTTCGCCGCGCTCGGGCTGGCGACCGTCGCCGCCTACTGGTCGGCCTGCGCGCTGCGGCTGCGCCGGCCGCCCTCGCTGTTCGCGCGCCACTGACGCGCCAGATCGGTGCGTGACAACGCACCACCGCGCACCGCCTCGTTCGTCGTACGCACCAATTCAGCACGTACCGCACCACGTACGTGCAATCGTTACGCCCCTCGCACGCAGCCGATCACGCCTCGATCCCGTGCGTGATTCACCGAAATGCCGCATGGCGCGGCATCCAGGCACCAATTCCACGCAATCGTTCACCAGGTTGGCTCGATATTTGCATTCCTTGCCCGTTTTTTGCGCAAGGAAGCCACGGCATGGATGGTCTGAAATCCGGCGTCGACACACTGTTCCTGTTGATCGGTGCCGTCATGGTGCTCGCGATGCACGCGGGCTTCGCGTTTCTCGAACTCGGCACGGTTCGCAAGAAGAACCAGGTCAACGCGCTCGTGAAGATCCTGGTCGACTTCTCGGTGTCGACGCTCGCGTACTTCTTCATCGGCTACACGATCGCGTACGGCGTCGAATTCTTCGACGATATCGGCACGCTGTCGCAGCACAACGGCTACGCGCTCGTCCGCTTCTTTTTCCTGCTGACGTTCGCGGCGGCGATCCCGGCGATCGTGTCGGGCGGCATCGCCGAGCGCGCGAAGTTCAACCCGCAACTCGTCGCGACGCTGATCATCGTCGGCTTCATCTATCCGTTCTTCGAAGGGATCGCCTGGAACGAGCGCTTCGGCGTGCAGGCATGGCTCGCGCACGCGTTCGGCGCGCCGTTCCACGACTTCGCGGGCTCGGTTGTCGTGCACGCGTTCGGCGGCTGGGTCGCGCTGCCGGCCGTGCTGCTGCTCGGCGCGCGCCACGGCCGCTATGCGAAGGACGGCCGGATCGCCGCGCACCCGCCGTCGAACATCCCGTTCCTCGCGCTCGGCGCGTGGGTGCTCGCGGTCGGCTGGTTCGGCTTCAACGTGATGAGCGCGCAGACGCTCGACAAGATCAGCGGCCTCGTCGCGGTGAACTCGCTGATGGCGATGGTCGGCGGCACGCTCGCCGCGTGGATGGCCGGCCGCAACGACCCGGGCTTCACGTACAACGGGCCGCTCGCGGGCCTCGTCGCGGTATGCGCGGGCTCCGACGTGATGCACCCGATCGGCGCGCTCGTCACGGGCGCCGCGGCCGGTGCGCTGTTCGTCGCGATGTTCACCTGCGTGCAGAACCGCTGGCGCATCGACGACGTGCTCGGCGTGTGGCCGCTGCACGGGATGTGCGGCGCGCTCGGCGGCCTCGCGGCCGGCGTGTTCGGGCTGCCGGCGCTCGGCGGCCTCGGCGGCGTGTCGTTCCTGTCGCAGCTCGTCGGCACGCTCGGCGGCATCGCGATCGCGACCGCGGGCGGCACGCTCGTCTACGGCGCGCTGAAGGCGACCGTCGGCCTGCGTCTCGATCGCGAAGCCGAATTCGACGGCGCCGACCTGTCGATCCACCGCATCTCGGCCACACCCGAGCGCGATTGAGCGCAAACGCTTGCGACCGGCGTCCGTCAACTCACCTGACGGACGCCCGACGCCTTATTACGTTTTCGATTCAAAAAACTTTCATCTAGCGTCCTTACACTTCCGTCCAGTTTTCAATATGCCTTCGCGAAGCTTGCCGCTCGCCCGCTTCGCAAAGGCCATTCTTCCAACAACCGAAACTGGACTCCACATGCCCGCGTTGCCCAATGCTTCCCGTCGTCAGGCCCTGAAGATCCTCGCCGGCGCGCCGATGCTGCCCCTTTCCGGCCTCGCGCTGCCGGCCCTGCTGACGGGTTGCGGCGGCGACGACGATCCCGCGTCCACGCCGGCGCCGGTCGCCGCTGCCTATACGTCGGCGGCATTCTCGGCGATGACCGCGCCGACGCTCGACAACGCGGCCGCGATGGCCACGACGACGGTCGGCTCGACGCTGTCGGTGTCGTTCTCGGACGGCTCGTCGCGCAACTTCAAGCTCGCGTACAAGCCGTTCTTCGTGACGGGCGACATGGTGCCGGACGGCAACGGCGGCACGACGCTCGCGGGCGGCTACTACGACATCAACAACCAGCCGATCATCGATCGCTCGGTCGCCGGCAAGGAACGCCAGTTCTATTCCGACTGCCCGGACGGCAGCTCGCTGCTGACGCTGAAGAACGCGAACGTCCCCGGCGTGAAGGGCAACACGGTGTTCGCGGTCGTGCAGTTCGAATACACGACGCGCGACCAGGCGAGCGCGTCGCAGTACGGCCAGCTGCCGTCGCCGATCGCCGTGCTCACGCTCGACCAGGACCCGGCCACCGGCGCGCTGAAGGTCGTGAAGTACCACAACGTCGACACGTCGAAGGCGCACGGCCTGTGGATCACCTGCGGCGCGAGCCTGTCGCCGTGGGGCACGCACCTGTCGAGCGAGGAATACGAGCCGGACGCGACGAAGGCCGCGACCGATGCGCAGTTCAAGGCGTTCAGCAAGAACACGTTCGGCGACGAGACGAAGGCGAACCCCTACCACTACGGCCACCTGCCCGAGATCACCGTGAATCCGGACGGCACCGGCACCGTGAAGAAGCACTACTGCCTCGGCCGCATCTCGCACGAGCTGATCCAGGTCATGCCGGACCAGCGCACCGTGATGATGGGCGACGACGCCACCAACGGCGGCCTGTTCATGTTCGTCGCCGACAAGGCGGCCGACCTGTCGGCCGGCACGCTGTACGTCGCGAAGTGGACGCAGACGTCGTCCGCCGGCGCCGGCACCGCGACGCTGACGTGGATCAAGATCGGCCACGCGACCAGCAGCGAGATCGAGACGCTCGCGAACACGCTGAAGGCGTCGGACATCATGGACCTGGTGACGACCGATCCGAACGATGCGAGCTACACGAAGATCCACTTCGGCGGCAAGTTCAACTGGATGCGCGTGAAGCCGGGGATGGAGAAAGCGGCCGCGTTCCTCGAGACGCACCGCTACGCGGCGCTGCTCGGCGGCAGCATGGCGTTCACGAAGCTCGAAGGCACGACCGTGAACGCGAAGGACAAGATCGTCTACACGGCGATGTCGCGGATCGAAACGTCGATGGTCAAGGGCAACGCGGTGTCGCGCGACGTCGCGGTCGACAAGAAGATCGCCGCGGGCGCCGTCTACGCGCTGAACCTGAAGGCCGGCCAGCGCGACACGACGGGTGGCGCGATCGACAGCGAATGGGTGCCGGTCGACATGGGTGCGCCGGCCGCGCTGGTCGGCGAGGATCTCGCCGCGGCCGACGCGCTCGGCAACCTCGCGAACCCGGACAAGATCGCGAACCCGGACAACCTGAAGTTCTCCGAAAAGCTGCGCACCCTCTTCATCGGCGAAGACTCGGGCATGCACGTGAACAACTTCCTGTGGGCCTACAACGTCGACACGAAATCGCTCTCGCGCGTGCTGTCGTGCCCGGCCGGCGCCGAATCGACGGGCCTGCACGCGGTCGACGAGATCAACGGCTGGACCTACATCATGAGCAACTTCCAGCATGCGGGCGACTGGGAATCGCCGCTGCACGACAAGGTCAAGCCGACGCTCGACCCGCTCGTGCGCGCGAACTACAAGGATCGCTTCGGCGCCAGCGTCGGCTACCTGACGGCCGAGCAGACCAGCATCAAGCTCGCGAAGGGCTGATTCCCACGCGAGGCGGAGGCGTTGCTCCCTTGACCGGGCGCCTCCGACCAGGCGTCGTTTCTTCATCACCGTTCATTCGTCGGCGCTCCACGCCGTTTCACGCGCGATGCCCACTGCGGGCGTCGCGCTTTTTTTTGCGTGCGGGGATCGTGAGAGCGGCGCACAACGCACCTGCAAGCAGGCGCGAAGCAGCCCTGGACAGACGTTTGCGGCGATCGGGGGATAATACGGGCCTGACGCGTCCGGACGGACGGTCGGAACGACAGGCAAAAAAAAGCGCCACGGAGACCGTGGCGCTAAAAAAGTTCTAGCCATTCCGAGGGCCGTGCTAGAACCTGAGAGACTGCGCGAAACATCGTTGCCGGTTAAACTCTTGAAACGATGTTTCGAAAACGTGAGACATTCTTTCCGTTTCCGCCCGACAAGTCAAGCGGTATTTGCACCGGTTCATGCACTTTCCAGCAACGCTCATTTGAGCGTTTTCCTAATAAACCAAGGGTGAACCCGTAAAATCGCATCGAATGACCGGTTCACCCGCGGAACATGCATCCTTTGACAATAGTCCTACAATACCAACAAAATTGAAATCGAGTTTCGGAATTAGAGAGAATCCCTCGTGTCGACAACTGTAACCTCTCCCGCGTCGCGGGACCGTGAATCGTCGCCCGACGAGATCACCGCCCTCGCCCGCGGCCTCGCCGTGCTGCGCCGCATCGCGGCTGCCGACGCCCCCGTCAGCAATCGCGAACTGACCGAATTGACCGGCATCCCGAAGCCGACCGTCTCGCGCATCACCGCGACGCTCGTCAGCGCCGGCTTCCTGTTCCAGTTGCCCGACAGCGAGCGCTTCGTGCTGACCGCGTCGGTGCTCGAACTGAGCCACGGCTTCCTGCGCAACTTCGACATCCGCGCGCGTTCGCGGCCGTTCATGATCGAACTGGCCGAACGCACGTCGCTGTCCGTGCACCTCGCGGTGCGCGACCGGCTCGACATGGTCGCGATCGACGTGATCCGCCCACGCTCGGCCGTGCTCGTCACGCGCCTCGAGATCGGCTCGCGGATGGACATCGCGCGTACGGCGGTGGGGCGCGCGTACCTCGCCGCGCTCGAGGACGACGAGCGGCGGCAACTGCTCGAGTCGCTGCGCACCACGGCCGGCGACGACTGGCCGCACGTGTCCGCTCGCCTCACGCCCGCGCTCGACGAAGCGATGCGCGACGGCCACGCGATCGCGATCGGCGAATGGCGCGAGGGCCTGAATGCGGTCGCCGCCGGGTTCGTCGGCCCGTCCGGTCAACGCTATTCAGTGAATTGCGGCGGCGCGGCGCACCAGTGTCCGCCCGAATGGCTGCGGGAACAGGTGGTGCCGGCGCTGCAGGAATGCATCGCGAAAATCACCCGCGAAATCGGCGGCGCGCCGGCCCGGCGCGTCGGCGTGTAATCGTTTCGTCATCGCCGTGTCGCGTTCTGTAACGACCGTAACCCGTTGAAAGATAGACCGCTGGACTGTAACGGGGACGGCACGTAGGATCATGCCCATCGTCGCGCCGCATTCGCGGTGCGCACCGCTCTTTTCCCGCGGATCGGCGGGGCCCCGGACCGAGCCGGGCCGCCCCGTCCCGTCACCCGCACGCCCACGCGCAGCCCAGCAGTCCGATTTTCCGGCCCGCCGCGCCGTCTTCCTGACAGAACACGATGGATAACGAACAAAAGCCCACGCCCCCTTCGAAAGACTCCGCGCCCGCCGCTGCACGGCGCCCGCGCCGCACGCTGCTGATCGGCACCGTCGTGGTCGTCGTCATCGGCGGCCTGCTGTGGTGGCATCCGTGGAACCGCACGCCCGCGACAGGCAGTTCGGCGCAAGGCGCGGGCGCCAGCGCGGCCGCAGGCAGCCATCGCGGCCGCGGCGGCCCCGCTGCAATGGCGAACGTTCCGCAGCCGGTGCAGGTCGCCCCCGTGACGCAGGGCGAGATGCCGATCGTGCTGTCCGCGCTCGGCACCGTCACGCCGCTCGCGAACGTGACGGTCAAGACGCAGTTGTCGGGCTACCTGCAGTCGGTGTCGTTCCAGGAAGGCCAGATCGTCAAGAAAGGCGACGTGCTCGCGCAGATCGACCCGCGCCCGTACCAGGTCGCGCTCGAGAACGCCGAAGGCACGCATGCGCGCGACGCGGCGCTGCTCGCGACGGCCCGCCTCGACCTGAAGCGCTACCAGACGCTGCTGTCGCAGGACTCGATCGCGTCGCAAACCGTCGATACGCAGGCATCGCTCGTCAAGCAATACGAAGGCGCGGTGAAGACCGACCAGGCCGCGATCGATTCCGCGAAACTCAATCTCACCTATGCGCGCATCACGGCGCCGGTCTCCGGCCGCGTCGGCCTGCGCCAGGTCGACCCCGGCAACTACGTGACGCCGGGCGACACCAACGGCATCGTCGTGATCACGCAGTTGCAGCCGATGAGCGTGATCTTCACGACGTCGGAAGACAACCTGCCGCAGATTCTCAAGCAGGTGAACGCCGGCCAGAAGCTGTCGGTCACCGCCTACAACCGCAACAACACCGTGCCGCTCGAAACGGGCTCGCTCGCGACGCTCGACAACCAGATCGACACGAGCACCGGCACGGTCAAGCTGCGCGCGAATTTCGATAACAAGGAAGGCATGCTGTTCCCGAATCAGTTCGTGAACACGCGGCTGCTCGTCGACGTGATGCGCAACGCGACGATCGTGCCGACCTCCGCCGTGCTGACGGGGTCGATCGGCCAGTTCGTCTATGTCGTGAAACCCGACAACACGGTGACGGTGCGCAAGGTCACGGTCGGCCCGGTCGACGGCGAGCGCACGAGCATCGTCAGCGGCGTGACGCTCGGCGAGCGCGTGGTGACCGACGGCTCGGACCGTCTGCGCGAAGGCTCGAAGATCTCGATTCCGGCCGACAAGCCGAAGGGCGCATCGGGCGCGCGCGGCGCAGGGGCCGCATCGGGTGCATCGGCTGCGTCCGGTGCCGGCGGCCATCGCGGCGGACACCGGCACGGCGCGTCGCAAGCCGCGGCCCCCGCGGCCCAGTAACGCGCGGGCCGCTCGATGAATCCATCCCGCCTCTTCATTCTCCGGCCGGTCGGCACCGCCCTCCTGATGGCGGCGATCATGCTGGCCGGCCTCGTCGCGCTGCGCTTCCTGCCGCTCGCAGCACTGCCCGAGGTCGACTACCCGACGATCCAGGTCCAGACCTTCTACCCGGGCGCGAGCCCGGAAGTGATGACGTCGTCGGTCACCGCGCCGCTCGAACGCCAGTTCGGGCAGATGCCGTCGCTGAACCAGATGTCGTCGCAAAGCTCGGCCGGCGCGTCGGTGATCACGCTGCAGTTCTCGCTCGACCTGCCGCTCGACATCGCCGAACAGGAAGTGCAGGCCGCGATCAACGCGGCCGGCAACCTGCTGCCGTCCGACCTGCCCGCGCCGCCGATCTACGCGAAGGTGAACCCGGCCGATGCGCCGGTGCTGACGCTCGCCGTCAAGTCGAAGACGCTGCCGCTCACGCAGGTGCAGGATCTCGCCGACACGCGCCTCGCGATGAAGATCTCGCAGATCGCTGGCGTCGGCCTCGTCAGCCTGTCGGGCGGCAACCGCCCGGCGGTGCGAATCCAGGCGAACCCGACCGCGCTCGCGAAGTACGGGATGAACCTCGACGACCTGCGCACGACGATCTCGAACCTGAACGTCAACACGCCGAAGGGCAACTTCGACGGTCCGACGCGTGCGTACACGATCAACGCGAACGACCAGCTGACGAGCGCCGACCAGTACAACAGCGCGGTCGTCGCGTACAAGAACGGCCGCCCGGTGATGCTGACCGACGTCGCGACGGTCGTCGCCGGCTCGGAGAACACCAAGCTCGGCGCGTGGGTGAATTCGGACCCGGCGATCATCCTGAACGTGCAGCGCCAGCCGGGCGCGAACGTGATCGCGACCGTCGACGCGATCAAGGCGCAGTTGCCGAAGCTGCAGGAAACGCTGCCGGCCGCGCTCGACGTCGAGATCGTCACCGACCGCACGACGATGATCCGCGCGGCGGTGCGCGACGTGCAGTTCGAGCTGCTGCTCGCGGTCGCGCTCGTCGTGCTGGTGATGTACCTGTTCCTCGCGAACGTCTACGCGACGATCATCCCGAGCCTGTCGGTGCCGCTGTCGCTGATCGGCACGCTCGCGGTAATGTACCTGGCCGGCTTCTCGCTGAACAACCTGTCGCTGATGGCGCTCACCATCGCGACCGGCTTCGTCGTCGACGACGCGATCGTGATGATCGAGAACATCGCGCGCTACGTCGAGGAAGGCGAATCGGGGCTCGAGGCCGCGCTGAAAGGCTCGCGGCAGATCGGCTTCACGATCATCTCGCTGACGGTGTCGCTGATCGCGGTGCTGATCCCGCTGCTGTTCATGGGTGACGTGGTCGGGCGCCTCTTCCATGAATTCGCGATCACGCTCGCGGTGACGATCGTGATCTCGGCGATCGTGTCGCTCACGCTCGTGCCGATGCTGTGCGCGAAGCTGCTGCGCCACTCGCCGCCGCCCGAGAGCCACCGCTTCGAGGCGCGCGTGCACCGCGCGATCGACTGGGTGATCGCGCGCTACGCGGTCGCGCTCGAATGGGTGCTGAACCGCCAGCGCTCGACGCTCGTCGTCGCGCTGCTAACGCTCGGGCTGACCGCCCTGCTCTATGTCTACGTGCCGAAGGGCTTCTTCCCCGCGCAGGACACCGGCGTGATCCAGGCGATCACGCAGGCGCCGCAGTCGATCTCGTACGGCGCGATGGCCGAACGCCAGCAGGCGCTCGCGGCCGCGATCCTGAAGGACCCGAACGTCGACAGCCTCACGTCGTTCATCGGCGTCGACGGCAGCAACATCACGCTGAACAGCGGCCGGATGCTGATCAACCTGAAGGCGCGCGACGAACGCACCGAAACCGCCGCGCAGATCATCCGCGACCTGCAGCAGCGTGTGTCGAACATCACGGGCATTTCGCTGTTCATGCAGCCGGTGCAGGATCTGACGATCGACTCGACGGTCAGCCCGACGCAGTACCAGTTCATGCTGACGAGCCCGAACTCGGAAGAGTTCGCGACCTGGGTGCCGAAACTCGTCGCGCGGCTGCAGCAGGAGCCGTCGCTCGCCGACGTCGCGACCGACCTGCAGAGCAACGGCCAGTCGGTGTACATCGAGATCGACCGCGCGAGCGCCGCGCGTTTCGGCATCACGCCGGCGACCGTCGACAACGCGCTGTACGACGCGTTCGGCCAGCGCATCGTGTCGACCATCTTCACGCAGTCGAACCAGTACCGCGTGATTCTCGAATCGGAGCCGAAGGAGCAGCACTACGCGCAATCGCTGAACGACATCTACCTGCCGTCAGCCGGCGGCGGCCAGGTGCCGCTGACGTCGATCGCGTCGTTCCACGAGCGGCCGTCGCCGCTGCTGGTCGCGCACCTGTCGCAATTCCCGTCGACGACGATCTCGTTCAACCTCGCACCGGGCGCGTCGCTCGGCGAAGCCGTCAAGGCGATCGAGGCCGCCGAGAAGGACATCGGCCTGCCCGGCTCATTCCAGACGCGCTTCCAGGGCGCGGCGCTCGCGTTCCAGGCGTCGCTGTCGAACCAGCTGTTCCTGATCCTCGCGGCGGTCGTCACGATGTACATCGTGCTCGGCGTGCTGTACGAGAGCTACATCCACCCGATCACGATCCTGTCGACGCTGCCGTCGGCCGGCGTCGGCGCGCTGCTCGCGCTGATGATCACCGGGCACGACCTCGACATCATCGGGATCATCGGCATCGTGCTGCTGATCGGCATCGTGAAGAAGAACGCGATCATGATGATCGACTTCGCGCTCGAGGCCGAACGCGTCGAAGGCAAGCCGCCGCGCGAGGCGATCTACCAGGCCTGCCTGCTGCGCTTCCGGCCGATCCTGATGACGACGCTCGCCGCGCTGCTCGGCGCGGTGCCGCTGATCGTCGGCTCCGGCGCGGGCTCCGAGCTGCGCCAGCCGCTCGGGATCGCGATCGCCGGCGGCCTGATCGTGTCGCAGGTGCTGACGCTGTTCACGACACCCGTGATCTACCTCGGCTTCGATTCGCTCGCGCGCCGCGTACGCGGCTGGTTCGAGCGGCCCGGGCCGGGCGCCGATGCAGGCAAGCACACGGGTGCATAACCGATGAACCTGTCGCGCCCCTTCATCACCCGCCCCGTCGCGACGACGCTGCTCGCGCTCGGCGTCGCGCTCGCGGGCCTGTTCGCGTTCATCAAGCTGCCGGTGTCGCCGCTGCCGCAGGTCGACTTTCCGACGATCTCGGTGCAGGCGTCGCTGCCGGGCGCGAGCCCGGAAACGGTCGCGACCAGCGTGACGAGCCCGCTGGAGCGGCACCTCGGCTCGATCGCGGACGTCTCCGAAATGACGTCGACGAGCACCGTCGGCAATGCGCGGATCATCCTGCAGTTCGGCCTGAACCGCGACATCGACGGCGCCGCGCGCGACGTGCAGGCCGCGATCAACGCGGCGCGCGCCGACCTGCCCGCCGCGCTGAAGAGCAATCCGACCTACCGCAAGGTCAACCCGGCCGATTCGCCGATCATGGTCGTGTCGCTGACCTCGGAGACGGCGTCGCCCGCGAAGGTGTACGACGCCGCGTCGACGGTGCTGCAGCAGTCGCTGTCGCAGATCGACGGAATCGGCCAGGTCACCGTGAGCGGCTCCGCGAACCCGGCCGTGCGCGTCGAGCTCGAGCCGCAGTCGCTGTTCCACTACGGGATCGGCCTCGAGGACGTGCGCGCGGCGCTGGCTTCCGCGAACGCCAATGCGCCGAAGGGCGCGATCGAGTTCGGCCCGCAGCGTTTCCAGCTCTATACGAACGACCAGGCGTCCCAGGCGTCGCAATACCGCGACCTCGTCGTCGCCTACCGCAACGGCTCGGCCGTGCGGCTGTCCGATCTGTCGGACGTCGTCGATTCGGTCGAGGATCTGCGCAACCTCGGCCTGTCGAACGGCAAGCGCGCGGTGCTCGTGATCCTCTACCGCTCGCCCGGCGCGAACATCATCGAGACGATCGACCGAGTGCGCGCGGCGCTGCCGCAGCTCACCGCGTCGCTGCCCGCCGACATCACGGTCACGCCGGTGCTCGACCGCTCGACTACCATCCGCGCATCGCTGAGGGATACCGAACACACGCTGCTGATCGCGGTCAGCCTCGTCGTGATGGTCGTGTTCCTGTTCCTGCGCAACTGGCGCGCGACGCTGATCCCGAGCGTCGCGGTGCCGATCTCGATCGTCGGCACGTTCGGCGCGATGTATCTGCTCGGCTTCTCGATCGACAACCTGTCGCTGATGGCGCTGATCGTCGCGACCGGCTTCGTCGTCGACGATGCGATCGTCGTGCTCGAGAACATCTCGCGGCACATCGAGAACGGCAAGCCGCGGATGCAGGCCGCGTTCGACGGCGCGCGCGAAGTCGGCTTCACGGTGCTGTCGATGAGCATCTCGCTCGTCGCGGTGTTCCTGCCGATCCTGCTGATGGGCGGAATCGTCGGGCGCCTGTTCCGCGAGTTCGCGCTGACGCTGTCGCTCGCGATCGCCGTGTCGCTCGCGGTGTCGCTCACGGTCACGCCGATGATGTGCGCGCGCCTGCTGCCCGAACAGCACGACCCGCAAAGCGAGGGCCGCTTCGGGCGCTTCCTCGAACGCGGTTTCGCGCGCATGCAGCGCGGCTACGAGCGCTCGCTGTCGTGGGCGCTGCGCCGGCCGCTCCTGATCCTGCTGACGCTGTTCGCGACGATCGGGCTGAACGTCTACCTGTATATCGTCGTGCCGAAGGGCTTCTTTCCGCAGCAGGACACCGGGCTGATGATCGGCGGCATCCAGGCCGACCAGTCGACGTCGTTCCAGGCGATGAAGCTGAAATTCTCCGAGATGATGCGCATCGTGCAAAGCAACCCGAACGTGAAGAGCGTCGCGGGCTTCACCGGCGGCACGCAGACCAACTCGGGCTTCATGTTCGTCACGCTGAAGGACCGCACCGAGCGCAAGCTGTCGGCCGATCAGGTGATCCAGCAGTTGCGCCCGCGGCTGGCGGACGTGGCGGGCGCGCGCACGTTCCTGCAGGCGGCGCAGGACATCCGCGTCGGCGGCCGGCAGAGCAACGCGCAGTACCAGTTCACGCTGCTCGGCGATTCGAGCGCCGACCTGTACAAGTGGGGGCCGATCCTGACCGAGGCGCTGCAGAAGCGCCCCGAACTGACCGACGTGAACTCCGATCAGCAGCAAGGCGGTCTCGAGGCGATGGTGACGATCGACCGCGCCACCGCCGCGCGGTTCGGCATCAAGCCCGCGCAGATCGACAACACGCTGTACGACGCGTTCGGCCAGCGCCAGGTCTCGACGATCTACAACCCGCTGAACCAGTACCACGTCGTGATGGAAGTCGCGCCGAAGTACTGGCAGAGCCCGGAGATGCTGAACCAGGTGTGGATCAGCACGTCGGGGGGCAGCGCGAACGGCTCGCAGACCACCAACGCAGCCGCCGGCACCTTCGTCGCGACCTCGGCCGGCACGTCGAGCGCCGGCACGGCCGCGCAGAGCGCCGCGGCGATCGCGTCCGATTCCGCGCGCAACCAGGCGCTCAATTCGATCGCGGCGAGCGGCAAGTCGAGCGCGTCGTCGGGCGCGTCGGTGTCGACCTCGAAGTCGACGATGATCCCGCTGTCGGCGATCGCGACGTTCGGGCCGAGCACGACGCCGCTGTCGGTCAACCACCAGGGGCTGTTCGTCGCGACCACGATCTCGTTCAACTTGCCGCCGGGCGTGTCGCTGTCGCAGGCGACACAGATCATCTATCAGACGATGGCGCAGATCGGCGTCCCGCCGACGATCGTCGGCAGCTTCCAGGGCACCGCGCAGGCGTTCCAGCAGTCGATGAACGATCAGCCGATCCTGATCCTCGCCGCGCTGCTGGCCGTCTACATCGTGCTCGGCATCCTGTACGAGAGCTACATCCACCCGATCACGATCCTGTCGACGCTGCCGTCGGCCGGCGTCGGCGCGCTGCTCGCGCTGCTTCTGTTCAAGACGGAGTTCAGCATCATCGCGCTGATCGGCGTGATCCTGCTGATCGGCATCGTGAAGAAGAACGCGATCATGATGGTCGACTTCGCGATCGACCAGACGCGCAATCACGGGAAGTCGTCGTTCGACGCGATCCACGAGGCGTGCCTGCTGCGCTTCCGCCCGATCATGATGACGACGATGGCGGCGCTGCTCGGCGCGCTGCCGCTCGCGTTCGGCAACGGCGACGGCGCCGAATTGCGCGCGCCGCTCGGGATCGCGATCGCCGGCGGCCTCGTCATGTCGCAGGTGCTGACGCTCTATACGACGCCGGTCGTCTACCTGTACATGGACCGGTTCCGCGTGTGGGCCGAGAAGCGCCGCAACCGCCGCGGCAATACCGGCGGGCCGGCGGTCGCGGGCGAGTGACGAAAGCGGCTGCCCTTCCGAGCTGCCCCCCAAGAGTTGGACATTATCCCGACCCTTGGGGGGGGGCGTGTGAACCGCTTGGATTTCCTGGACAGTACCGAGCGTTAGTGTTTCTTTCGGCGGCCGTCTTTTGCGCTTTCTTTTGCGCTTTCTTTTGCGCTTGATTGCCGGGCTTGATTGCCAGCCGCAATCGGCTATCGTGTGTCCATGCCCACCGCCGCCCCGCCACACGGGAGCCCGCCATGAACGTCCAGCTCAACCACACGATCGTCTGGTGCCGCGACAAGCATGCGTCGAGCCGCTTTCTCACCGAACTGCTGGAATTGCCGCCGCCGACGCCGTTCGGCGCGATGCTGGTCGTCGCGCTCGACAATGGTGTGTCGCTCGATTTTTACGAACAGGCGGGCGAGATCCGGTCGCAGCATTACGCGTTCCTGATCGACGAAGCCGGCTTCGATCGCGTGCTCGCGCGCATTCGCGAACGCGGGCTGCCGCACTGGGCCGATCCGGCGAAGCGGCAACCCGGCGACATCTACCGCCACAACGACGGACGCGGCGTGTACTTCGACGATCCGGACGGTCACTTCCTCGAAGTGATGACGCAGCCGTATGGGCTGAACGGGTAGCGCGGCAGGCCGGCATTGCGCCGGCCCGGATGGCGCGGGTGTCGCCCGGTTGCGGACGAGACCCGGCCGATCGTCAGACTGTCGCCAACTGCCAGCTACCGTTACCCGGTTACTCGGCGGCAGCCGTCGTCTTGCGCGGACGGCGCGCACGCGGTGCCGCCTTGCGGGCCGGTTTCTTCGGCTTGGCGGCGGCCGGCGCTTCGGCAGCGCCTTCGGGCGTCGCGTCGAGCGGCGCCACGTCGTGCGACGATTGCACTGCCTCGTCCCGAGCGCCGGAAGCGCGAGGCGCCGGTTCGGCTGGCGCCACCGCGTGCCGCTCGTCATGCGCTGCGTCGCGATGCGACTCGTCCCCACGCTGGCCGGGCGCGTGCGCATCGCCACCGTGCGCCGCATCGCCCTGCGCAGCGGCGTCCGGCTTGCCGGCGGCGGAGCGATCGGCGCCCTTCGCGGCGGCGCCTTTCTTCGCGCCGGTCTTCTTCGCCGCGCTCTTGCGCGCACGCTTGCGGCCATCCTTCGCGTCGCCATGCGCTTCGGCCACGTCGGGCGTGTCGGGTGCGTCGGGTGTTTCGGCCGGCGTCGCATCGGCGACCTCGGCAAACTCCGCGCCTTCCGCGTCCTCAGCTTCGACCTGCACGCTTTCGTGGACGACGGCTTGCGCGCGCTGCCCGCGACGGCGCGCCTCGCGGCCGGCCGGCACCGCCTCCGCCGCGCGCGTACCGTGGTGACCGCCGTGGTGCGCCGCGCCGCCTTCACCCCCTGCGGCAACGTGCTCGGCTGTGGCCGACTGGCGAGCCCGCGACACGAACGCGCCCGACTTGTCGTCGCGCCCCACTTCGAGCAGCCCGCGCGCCTGCGCCTCGTCGAGCAGGTTGCCGAACGCGCGGAACCCGTAGTACGACTCGTTGAAATCCGGCTTGCGGCGCTTGATCGCGCTCTTGAGCACCGACGCCCAGATCTTGCCGACGTCGTCGCGCTCCGACGCGAGCGCGTCGAACGTCTCGACCGCCAGCGCGATCGCCTCGGCCTTGCGCGCATCCATGTCGTGCTTGCGCGACGGCTCGTCCGGCCGCTTCGCGCCGCCGTTGCCCGCGCGCTGCTGCTGTTCGCGCTTCGCGAGCGCACGCTGCTGCTCGCGCACCAGGTCGTCGTAGAAGATGAATTCGTCGCAGTTCGCGACCAGCAGATCCGACGTCGATTTCTTCACGCCGACGCCGATCACCTTCTTCGCGTTCTCGCGCAGCTTCGACACGAGCGGCGAGAAATCCGAATCGCCGCTGATGATCACGAACGTATCGACGTGCGACTTCGTGTAGCAGAGGTCGAGCGCGTCCACGACGAGCCGGATGTCGGCCGAATTCTTGCCCGACTGGCGCACGTGCGGGATCTCGATCAGCTCGAAGCTCGCCTCGTGCATCGACGCCTTGAAGCCCTTGTAGCGATCCCAGTCGCAATAGGCCTTCTTCACGACGATGCTGCCTTTCAGCAGCAGGCGCTCCAGCACGGGCTTGATGTCGAATTTCTCGTACTTCGCATCGCGCACGCCGAGCGCGACGTTCTCGAAGTCGCAGAACACGGCCATGCTGACGTTGTCCAGGGGTAATGCCATGTGTACTCCAACCGGTGGGCCGCCGCGTTATTCACACGTAGCGGCGAAAAATGCATCGCGCACATGATAGCCGGTCGGCGCGTCATTCCCGCATCCGTGTGATTGACGTCCTCCTCTCCCTAAAGGGAGAGGGTTCCCACACCTGGCGATGCACGTCCGCATCGGAGAATGTTCAACGCAGCGTTGGTATCTCGATCATGCAAGACACCACAGTCACTGCAGACCCACTCTCTTATTCTCAGTCCCGCGATACCTTTCGGCCGCGTCGTGCTGTCTTTCGATCCGCACGCCGAACAGGACTGGGTCGAACCGCTTTCGTCGACTTCCTCGAACGTGGCCCCGTGCGCGATCGCTTTATAGCGGAGCTTGTTTCGGAAGGACGACCAGGATGCGTCGTAGACGCTCTTTGCCATCCTGGTTCTGGCAAGTTTGACGGCAGATACGTTGCCAACCGCGATGTAATCGAAGCGCCGCACCAGATCGAGCGCGAGCTTGTGTTGGAAATCGGCACGCGCATTCGCGACCTTGGCGTGCAGCTTCGCGATATGCCGCTTGTGCTTGTGCGCACGCTGCGCCTTCGCCAACCTTTCAGCCGCGCGCCGGCCAAACTGGTCATTGGGCAGCTTCTCGCCGGTCGAAAGTGTGGTGAAGTCTTTCAGGCCGAGATCGATGCCGACGCCGGAACGGATCGGGCGGGCCTGCACATCGGGCATCTCGATCACGATGTTGAGAAACCAGTTGCCGCGTGCATCCTGCGCGAAGTTGGTCCCGTCCTTGATCTTGCCTTCGGGAAGCGGTCGGCTGTTGAACACGCGAAAGGTGTTGCCCGCGAAACGGAACGCGTCGCCTTCGCGCTTCAGGTCGCGGCCCTTCAGCGGCAACCAGCCCAGCGATTTCCTGCCGCGATAGCGCAGGTAGGGCCGACGGTGCTGACTGCGCGACTTCGCGTATTGCTCGCACGTCGCGTTGACCGTGCCGGAGTGAATACCGAGTTCCTTGCTGCTGCCAGTCGTCAGCACGTTCAGGTCGAATCCCGTCGGCCACTTCTTGCCCCACTTGAGCGCGTGCTTCTGCGTGTCGTTGCAGAAGTTCCAGACGTAGTTCACCGCGCGGCTCTGCTTGTTGAGCAGTCCGTTGAGCGATTTCACCCGGTAGCGATAGACAAGGATCATGCCGGCCATTTTAACGGTGGAATGCCGCTGTCAAACAGCTGCGCTCCTTTCCTCCCCGTCCTGAAGGACGAGGTTTCCCGGAGCAACTGATGAATGAACGCCGGTACGCCCGATGCCGGTACGCCCCTTATTACACCCCCGCCGCCGGGTCGATTCGACATTACACTTGAGTTATCGGTCGTCCGTCCCTATCTGGATGGATGACGCATCGAGCAAGGAGCGGTTTCATGACGACGAAGGTACTGCTGATTGGCGCGACCGGCCGGACGGGCCAGGCCTGCGCGGATCTGCTGCTGAAGCAGCCGGAGTTCGAGGTCACGGCGCTCGTGCGCCGGCACGGCTATGCGCTGGCGGGCGCACGGGTCGTCGAGGCCGATCTGACGAACGATTTCTCGCACGCGTTCCAGGGCATCACGCACGTGATCTACACGGCAGGCTCGGCGGAATCGGACGGTGCGACCGAAGAGGAGCAGGTCGACCGCGACGCGGTCGCCCGCGCGGCCGACTACGCGCTGGCCTACAACACGCAGAAGCTCGTGGTGGTCAGCTCGCTGTCCGCGTACCGGCCCGAGCAGGGCCCGGACGCGCTGCACCACTATTCGCAGATGAAGCGCGAAGGCGACGAGCGCGTGATCGCGTCGGGCGTCGACTATGTGATCCTGCGCCCGGGCCCGCTCACGGACGATCCGGGCGTCGGCAAGATCGCGCTGACCGACCGGTGGCTCGAGCCCGCGCCGCCCGTCTCGCGCCAGGATGTTGCATGGGCCGCGATCGAGGCGATCAAGCTCGGCATCTCGCGCAAGATCGTCGGCTTCGTCGGCGGCAGCGTGCCGATCGAACAGGCATTGCGCGCGTAACGGCCCGTCGCGCGCCTCCCGGAAGGGCGGCGCATGCCCGTGCCCGCGGCCCGCACGACGGGCCGTTTTCACGTGCGGGGCAGCCGCTTACTGCTTCGGATGCGCGTCGGCCCACGCCTTCACGGCGGCGAGCGTGTTCTCGACGTGCTTGTCGGGCGACAGGCTCGTGTATTCGTAGAGAACCTTCCCTTCCGGCGAAATCACATAGGACACGCGGTTGGCCCGGTCGAGCGCCGGCAGCTTCGCGTCGTATTCGCGGATGATCTTCGCGTCCGGGTCGGCCGCCACCGGGAACTTGCTGCGGCACTCGCTCACCGAGAACTTCGTCAGCGTGTCGATGTTGTCGGCCGACACGCCGATCACCGTCGCGCCGTAAGCCTTGTAACGGTCGACCGCGTCCGCAAACGCATGCGCCTCGATCGTGCAGCCCTTCGTGAACGCCGCCGGATAGAAATACAGCACGACCGGCCCCTGCTTCAGTGCGTCCGCGAGCGAGTACGTGTAAGTCTTGCCGCCCAGCGACGCCTGCGTCGTGAAATCGGGCGCCGCGGCGCCCGGCCTCAGTTCCGCCTGCGCCAGCAGCGCATGGCCGGCCACCAGCGCCGCCATGGCGCCCAGCAACAGTTTTCGCTTCATCTGCGTCCTCATTTCTTATAAAGTCGGCCTCGATGCAGGCCATTCAGGTGTTCGCCTGTCGAACGCCTGCCTCGTTGACCCGGACCGCGGCAGCGCCGCCCGCGGCCGGCCCGTTAAAGATTTCTGACAGTCTGCCGTTATTCCTTCCGGACAACCGGTTCCAGCCCTTCACGTCAGCGAGAAACATGGAAGCCAACAGGAAACAGACGTCACGCAAGGGCTCCTGGCGCAGCGCCTTGCATACGCTGCGACGCTTCGCTCGGTCGGGCGGCGCGCTGATGCCCGCGCGCGCCGTCGCGCCGCGCCGCGACGACTCCGTGCGCAACTGGCTGGAACAGACGGTCGGCACGGTGGATTTCCTCGCCCACGTCGACCGCGAGCTGCGCTTTCTGTACGTGTCCGACGCCAGCCTGCGCTTCATCGGCTACCACCGCGACTATCTGCATACGCTGACGCTGCGCGACCTGATCGCCGAACAGGATACCCCGGCGCTCGAAGGCCTGCTTGCACGCGCCGCCCGTTCCGGCCAGGTCGAGAAGGCGACGATGTGCATCGTCAAGTCGCTCACCTACCCGCTGGACGTCGAGATCCGCGCGTTCAAGAGCCGCCACCACGGCGTCGACGGCTTCGCGATCGCGGCGTTCGACGTGTCGTCGTGGCGCGCGCTCGAGGCTCGCCTGACGTACGAAATGCACCACGACCCGATGACGGGGCTCGACAACCTGTCCGCGCTCGTGCCGGCGCTGATGGCCGCGCAGCAGACGGCCGACGAGAGCGGCACCTGCGCGGCGCTGCTGCTGCTCGACCTCGACGACTACCAGCGGATCAACCGCGCGCTCGGCTACGACGCCGGTGACATGCTGCTGCGCGAGACCGCACAGCGGCTGAAGGCGCTCGTCACGCCGAACGAGCGGCTCGCGCGCGTCGCGAGCGACAAGTTCGCGGTCGTGCTGGGCGCAGCGGACCGCGCGCAGGCGAGCCATGCCGCCGATGCGCTCGCGCGCCGGCTGCAGGCCGCGGTGCGCGAGCCCTATGTATTTCAGGGGCAGACCGTGCACCTGTCCGCGAGCATCGGCATCGCGCTCTATCCTGACGAACGTGCCGCACCGCACCGGGCGCAGCATCACAGCCCGCTGCTGCGCCGCGCCGACCACGCGCTCGCGCAGGCGAAGGCATCGGGCGGCAACGCGCTCGCGTTCCATGCGCCCGTCGACGATCCGGCCGACGCCGAACGGCTCAAGCTCGAGGCGGATCTGTACGACGGCGTGCGCAACGGCGAGTTTTCGCTCCATTTCCAGCCGATCACGCGCAGCCAGTCGGGCGCGGTGGTCGGCGTCGAGGCACTGATCCGCTGGCGCCATCCGGTGCACGGCCTCGTGCCGCCGGCCACCTTCATCCCGCTCGCCGAATCGATCGGCCTGATCAACTACCTCGGCAACTGGGTGCTCAAGGCCGCGTGCATGCAGCTCGTCGCGTGGGACGGCCAGGGGCTCGCGCTGCAATACGTGGCGGTCAACGTGTCGCCGCAGCAGTTCCGCGACCCGCGCTTCACGCAGAGCGTGCGCGAGGCGATCGCGCTGACCGGCATCGACCCGCGCCGCATCGTGCTCGAAATCACCGAAAGCCTGCTGATGCACGATCCCGCGCACGCGAAAATCCTGCTCGAGGAACTGACCGGTCTCGGCATCCGCTTCGCGATCGACGATTTCGGCACCGGCTATTCGAGCCTCGCCTATCTGCAGCGTTTCCCGCTCGCGAAGCTGAAGATCGACCGCAGTTTCGTCGAGAACCTGCTGACGTCGCGCAACGACCGCGCGATCGTGTCCGCGGTGGTCGGCCTCGCGCAGACACTGGATCTCGAGCTCGTTGCCGAAGGCGTCGAGACCGAGGCGCAGCGCGCGCTGCTGTCGGAGATGGGCTGCAATCACATCCAGGGCTGGCTCGTCTGCCAGGCGCTGCCGTCCGAGGAGCTCGCGCGGCGCTTCGAGGCGCAGCAGCTGCACCTGCACGCCGCCGCCTGACGCGCGCGGCGAACCGAACAGATCCGTATGTCAACCACCGAATACCTGCCCCGCACCGCGCTGCTCGACAAGCTGTGGGCCCGGATGAACGAACGGGGCGATTTCCCGCTGCTGTCGGAATCGCTGCGCGCGACGATGGCCGCGATGAAGAACGACGACCTCGACTTCACCGCGCTCGTGCGCGTCGTGCTGTCGGACTTCGCGCTCACGCAGAAAGTGCTGCGGCTCGCGAACTCCGCGATGTACATGGCGTTCGGCGGCAACATCACCACCGTGACCCGCGCACTGATGGTGCTCGGCATGGACGCCGTCGGCCATCTCGTCGTCGGGTTGAAGCTCGTCGACCATTTCCATCAGAGCACGCCGCGGCGCATCGACGCGAAGCTGGCACTGAACCGCGCGCTGCTGTCCGGCTGCGTCGCGCGCAAGCTCACCGAGCGCGCCGAACTGCGCTCGGGCGAGGAAGCCGTCGTCTGCACGCTGATGCGCCAGGTCGGCAAGCTGCTGGTGGTCTGCTATCTCGACAACGAATGGGATCACATCCGCCGCCGCGCGGCCGAGTTGAACGGCGACGAATCGGCCGCCTGCGTCGACGTGCTTGGCGTCGGCTTCGACGAGATCGGTCTCGAAGCCGCCGCGCGCTGGCGGCTGCCCGACGTGATCCGCGCGGGGATGGCCAACGGAGATCACGCGGCGCACGCCGACGCGTTCGACGACGACGGCGACGCCCGCCACGCGGGCCCGGCGGCAGACGACGGTCCGGCCGATCGCGGCCCGGCCGACCGCATCCGCTGGCTGCGCGCGGTGAGCCGCTGCTCGACCGACGTCGCCGGCGCGCTCGTCATGCCCGCGAGCCCGCAGCGCGACGCGCGCATCGCGGCGCTCGCGCAGCACTACGGCGCGGAGCTCGACATGGAATCCGACGCGCTCGTCGAGATCGCCGAGCGGCTCGCGCGCGAGGAAGCGAGCGACACCGTGATGCGCGAGATCGTCGAGTTGCGCGCGAACGCCGATGCGATCGCGCGCGCCCAAGCCGCGCCCGAGGCCTGCCTCGAAGCCGGTCTGGCCGACCTGCGCGCGCTGCCGTCCGAGCACGTGCTGACGCCGGTGCTCGCGCTCGCGTCGGAAAGCCTGCTGGCCGGCCTCGCGTTCACGCGCACCGTGATGTTCGTGCGTCACGACGACGGTACGTTCGCCGCGCGCCTGGGCTTCGGCCCCGGCGTCGACACGGCGCTCGACCGGCTGCGCTTCGACGAACGCTTCGAGCCGGACGTGTTTCATCTCGCGATCTCGAACTCGGTCGGCATCTTCATCGAGCAGGCGCAGGAGCCAAAGATGATGAAGCGCCTGCCCGCGTGGTATCTCGACGCGTTCGACGACACGCGCGCATTCGTGCTGCTGCCCGTGCGCGTCGGCACGACGAGTGTCGCGCTGCTGTACGGCGACTGGGCCGGCGCGCAACCCGCACGCAAGATCTCGCAGCAGGAGATGGCCGTGCTCAACGAACTCGCGCGCGAGCTGGGGCGGTTCTTTCCCGCGCAGCCAGGCTGACGGCCGGCGCGCGTCCGGCGTTTTCGCTCCCCAAAAGAAAAACCCGGCCGCATCAGCGGCCGGGTTTTCTTTACAACAGCGTGCGCTCGAGCGATGCGCTTACTTGAGCGTGACGGGCACGCTGAAGTACTTCTTCGCGAGGTTGTCGATCGTGCCGTCGGCCTTCAGTTCCTTCAGCGCCTGATCGAGCGCGGTCTTCAGTGCCGCGTCGTTCTTGCGCAGGCCGAAGCCGACGCCCGAGCCGAGGATCTCGGTGTCGCTGACCGTGCCGCCCGCGAACGCGAAGCCCTGGCCTTGCGGCTTCGCCAGGAAGCCCTTCGAGCCGGCTTCCGAATCCTGGAACGTCGCGTCGAGACGGCCCGACTTCAGGTCGGCGTACGCCAGATCCTGCGTCTGGTACGGCACGACTTCAACACCGGCCGGCGCCCACTTCTTCTTTGCATACGCTTCCTGGATCGTGCCCTGCAGCACGCCGACGCGCTTGCCCTTCAGCGATTGCGGGGTCGGCAGCAGGCCGCTGCCCTGCTTCGCGATCAGCTGGTTCGGAATCGTGTAGATCGGATCGGTGAATGCGATCGCGTGCTTGCGCTGCTCGGTGATCGTCATGTCCGAGTTGATCGCGTCGAACTTGCGCGCCTGCAGCGCCGGGATCAGGCCGTCGAAGTCGTTCTCGACCCACACGCACTTGGTCTTCAGCTTCGCGCACACCGCGTTGCCGATGTCGATGTCGAAGCCGGTCAGTTTGCCGTCGGGCGTCTTGTATTCGAACGGTGCGTACGAGGCCTCGACGCCGAACCGGATCTCCTTCAGATCCGCGGCAAACGCGCTGCCTGCCGCCATCGCCGATGCCGCCACCACCGCATGCGCGGCCACTTTACGCCAATCCAACTTCATCAGGTGTTCTCCTCGATACTCGAATGTTCCGGAACTACGGGCGCATGCATCATTGCAGGGTCGGATGACACCGACAATGCCGATGCCGCGCCGTGATGCGGCGCAACAGCCGCAAGGCCGCGATTGTACCAATCCGCGCGGCCCGATATGGCAAAGCGGCCACCGATATGCAATGCTGCGCTGCGCGTCCGGGAGCCGCCACGCGCCCCGTCGAACTCGCAAGACGGTGTCGCAAATACGCAAGCGTGGCGCGTGCGCCGGCCGTGCGGCGGGCGGGTGTTATCGCAAAAAAATGAAGGGACCGCGAGACGATGCGCGGACTGCGAGTCGCCGCAGCCCGCACGATCGCACCCTGATCAGACGAGTGCGGCCAGCGTGTCGCGCGTCGTATCGACGACGAGCAGGCCCGCGCGCAGGCCGGGCTTCACGGTCGGGTTCGGAAACACGATGCGTTCCTCGTCGTGCTTCACCGTGTAGCGGTAGTCGCCGTCCTGCGCGAGCACGGTGCCGCGCGTGAACGCGGTGAAGTTCGCGACGTCGGCCGCGACGAACAGCTCGAGCGCGTCGCTCTGCTTCGTGATCTGGTCGATGACGGTGAACACGCGCGGCAACGTGGCACCGCCTTCCGCCCGCCCACCCGACACGAGCTTGCGCACCGCGCGGTCGGCCGGCGCGAAGCGCGTCAGGTCGTTCTGGCCGAACGGACGCACCTTGCCGAGCTCCAGCGTGCACGCGAGCGCGCCGCAATGCTCGGCCGTGAAATGCGAATACGTGTTGCCCTTCGCCGTATGCAGCAGCACGGCCGCGATGCGTGCATCGCCGAGCCATTCGACCATCGCGCGCGTGGGCGGCGTGCCCGTGTGCGGCAGCAGCGCGAACTGTTCGAACACCGATGCGCGAATCGCCGTGTGCATGTCGATATGCCAGCGTGCGCTGCCCGCCGGCGCCGCCCCGAAGAACGCGGATGCCGCCGCTTCGAGCTGCGCGGCGCGCGGCGCTTCGCGACTCGCGGGCACCTGCGCGTGACGGCCGCTGAACAGGCGGTTCAGGTCATCGTCGAGATAGCGTTCGCCCGCGCGCATCGCCGGCACGTTGCCGAGCACGACGAGCAGCCGGCACGCGAGCGGCAGCGCACCCGCCACGAGGTCGCGCGCGAGCATCGACAGCAGCTCGATCGGCGCGGTCTCGTCGCCATGCACGCCGGCCGACACGAGCACGCTCGCGCGCGCCGCGGCGTCGGTCGCCGCCGGTTCGAACGCGAGCAGCCCGTCGCCGAGCCATTGCCAGCGCACCGCGCCGCCCGCGCAGGCGCCGTCCCGTTCGGCCGGCGCGTCACCAGCGAGCGTGAACGCCAGAAAATCGTCGAGCAACGCGGCGGCCGGCATCCGTGCCTCAGCGCTGGAAGTCATACAGCGAACCGACGCGCAGGATCTGCGTAAGCTCGTCGAGCGCCGTACGCGACTCGTCGAGCAGCGCCGGATCGGCGAGGTCTTCCGGTGCGAGGCGGTCACGATAGTGCTTGTCGATCCACGCGTCGAGCGACGCGAACAGCGTGTCGTTGATCCACACGTTCGACGTGACGGCCGCGCGCTCGGCGTCGTTCAGCACGACGCGCAGGCGCAGGCACGCCGGGCCGCCGCCATTCTTCATGCTTTCGCGCAGGTCGAACACGAGCACGTCGTGAATCGGGCCGTTGCCGGCCGCCAGCTGGTCGAGATAGGCGGCGACCCGCGCGTTCTCGCGGCATTCCTGCGGCACGACGAGCACCTGCGAACCATCCGCGCGCGACAACAGCTGGCTGTTGAACAGGTAGGACGTCACCGCGTCGTTCACGCTCACCGCCGCGTCGGGCACCTCGATCACGTTCAGGCGCGCACCGCGCGCGTCGAGCGCGGCGGTCAGCGTGTCGTAGATCGCCTGCTTGTTGACGAACGCGCGTTCGTGCGTGAACAGCGTGTCGCGGTTGCCGACCGAGATCACGTCGTTGTGGAACACGCCCGCGTCGATCACGTCCGGGTCCTGCTGCGCGTACACCGTCGCTTCCTCTGCGAGCCCGTGGCGATGCGCGACCGCGCGGCTCGCCTCGAAGGTCTGACGTGCCGGGAAGCGCTTCGGCTCGGGGCCGCGACGGTATTCGGCGCGGCCGTACACGAAGAATTCGATGCCCGGCTTGCCGTATTCGGCGCAGAAGCGCGTATGGTTCGCCGCGCCTTCGTCGCCGAGCGCCGGCGTGCCGGTCAGCGCTTCGTGCACCGCGAAGTGCGTGGGGTCCGCGAACAGCGTCGACAGCGTGCGGCGCGTCGCTTCGTGCTCGATCGCGCGATGCAGCTTGCTGCACAGGTTCGCCGGCGTGAAGTGCACGCGGCCGTCGCTGGTATCCGCCGACGGGCTGACGGTGGCCGCGTTCGCGGTCCACATCGCCGACGCCGAGCTCGCCGCGGCGAGCAATTCGGGCGCCTGCTTCGCGGCCTTCGCGATCACGTCCGCGTCCTTGCCGGAGAAGCCGAGCTCGCGCAACAGGCGCAGCGACGGCCGCTCCTGCGGCGGCAGCACGCCTTGCGCGAAACCGAGATCCGCGAGCTGCTTCATCTTGCGCAGCCCCTGCTTCGCGGCGGCCTTCGGGTTCGCGGCCGACTTCTCGTTGTTGAGCGACGCCACGTTGCCGAACGACAGCCCGGCGTAGTTGTGGGTCGGGCCGACGAGCCCGTCGAAATTGGCTTCTTGTGCGTTCATCGTCGTTCCCTCGATCAGAAATGCAGGCCCGGCGACAGGCTCGCGGGCAAAGTCAGTTGCGTGCTCTCCACCGACGCCATCGGGTACGCGCAATAGTCGGCCGCGTAGTACGCGCTCGGGCGATGGTTGCCCGAGCGGCCCGTGCCGCCGAACGGCGCGGCGGACGATGCGCCATTGGTCGGCCGGTTCCAGTTGACGATCCCGGCGCGGATCGTGCGGCGGAAGTGCTCCCATACCTTCGCGTCGTCGGCCAAGAGGCCTGCGGACAGGCCGAACGCCGTGTCGTTCGCGCGTTCGATCGCCTCATCGAACGTCGCGTAGCGGACGACCTGCGCGAGCGGGCCGAAATGCTCTTCGTCGGGCAGGTTCGCGACGCCCGTCACGTCGACGATCGCCGCATTCACGAAGCCGAGGCGCGGATCGCGCTGTGTCATCGCGACGATCGGCTTCGCGCCCTGCTCGACCAGGCGCGCCTGCGCATCGACCAGCTTCGCGGCCGCGCGTGCCGAGATCACCGCGCCCATGAACGGCTGCGGATCGGCGTCGAACACGTCGGCGGTGATCTTCGACGTGACGTCTGCGAAGCGCGCGAGGAAGCGGTCGCCGAACGCGCCCTGCGGCACGAAGATGCGGCGCGCGCACGTGCAGCGCTGGCCGGCCGACAGGAACGCCGACTGGATCGTGTGATGCACGGCCGCGTCGATGTCCTCGACTTCGCCGATCACGAGCGGGTTGTTGCCGCCCATCTCGAGCGCGAGCACGATCTCCGGACGGCCGCCGAACTGCTTGTGCAGCAGCGTGCCCGTATCGGAACTGCCGGTGAAGAACAGCCCGTCGATCTGCCGATGGTTCGCGAGCGCGATGCCGGTGTCCTTCTCGCCCTGCACGAGGTTCAGCACGCCGGCCGGCAACCCGGCTTCCTGCCACACCTCGACCGTCGCGCGCGCGACGCCCGGCGCAAGCTCCGACGGCTTGAACACGATCGTGTTGCCGGCGATCAGCGCCGGCACGATATGACCGTTCGGCAAGTGGCCGGGGAAGTTGTACGGGCCGAACACCGCGACGACGCCGTGCGGGCGGTGACGCAGCACCGCGACGCCGTCGGCCATGTCCTGACGCTTCTCGCCGGTGCGTTCCTGATACGCCTGGATCGAGATGCCGACCTTCGCGGCCATCGATGCGACTTCGGTGCGCGCTTCCCACAGCGGTTTGCCCGTCTCGCGGCCGATCGCGGTCGCGATCGCTTCCTTGCGCTCGGTGAGCAACGCGGCGAAGCGCTTGACGATTTCGCAGCGCGCTTCGAAGTCGAGCGCCGACCAGCCGGCGAACGCGCGACGTGCGCTCGCGACCGCACGGTCGACGTCGGCCGCCGACGCGCTCTCGCCCTGCCAGGCGACGGCGTCGGTGCCGGGGTTGCGCGAAGCGAAGACGGGGCCCGAGCCTGCGACCCAGGCGCCGTCGATGAAGAGTTCCGTCATGATTCGTTTATCCCTGTTTGACTTTGAGCGGCAGTACGCGGACCGGATCGCCGGCCTTCACGTCGAGCGCGATGGCATCGTCGGCCGACAGCACGAACGCGCCGTTCGCGACCACGCCCGGCGCGACGCCGACGCGGAAATCGCCCAGCGACGTGTTCGACACCAGCGACCGAGGGGCGTCGTCCCGCGCGTCGGGCACGCCGATCGCGACCGGTACGACGACGCTCTCGCGCACCGTGCGCAGGTCGTTGACGTGGCATTCGAGCACGGGGCCCGCGTCGAAGATGTCGACGTGGTTCTGGTAGCGCAGCCCTTCCGCTTCGAGCATCTTGCGGGCCGGCAGCGTGTCGCGGTGCGTGAGCCCGACCGCGTCCTGCGCGTCCTGCGGCAGCAGGTCGACGTATACCGGATAGCGCGGCATCAGTTCCGCGAGGAACGACTTGCGGCCGTGCGAGCTCAGGTAATCGGCCGCGTTGAAGTCGATCTGGTAGAAGTGCGAACCGACCGCGCGCCAGAACGGCGACGTGCCGTCCTCGTCGAAGTGGCCGCGCAGTTCCGCGCAGATGCGTTCCGGAAAGCGGTCGCGGAACTGCGCGATGAACATGAAACGCGAGCGCGACAGCAGGCCGCCGACGCCGCCCGTGCGATAGCGCGGGCTCAGGAACAGCGAGCACACTTCCGCGTAGCCCGTCAGGTCGTGCGAGATGTTCAGCGCGGACATCCGCGTCCACACGCCGAGCTCCTGGCTCGCATGCACGACCGTGCTCACGCGGTAGTTGTAGAACGGCTGCTCGAGGCCGACCTGCGTTTCGATCCCGCACACGCCCGCGATGTCGCCCGTCTTCGATTCTTCCATCACGAAGAAGTAGCCGGCTTCGCCCGGCGCGGCCCGGCCTTCGAGCGTGCGGCGCGAGCGTTCGATGCGCGCGGCGAGCGCGTCGCGGTCGGGCTTGAACGTGGTCAGCCCCGGCCCGGTTTCCTGCGCGAGCGACACGAGCGCGTCGACGTCGCCCGTTTGTACGACCCGAACGACGATCATGCTGCGTCTCCCTTCAAATCTTCCTCGTCGCGGCGGTGCAGCGGCACGCAGCGCACGACATCGCCGTCCTTCACGTCGAGCGCCGCGCGCACGTCGCCGGCCAGCGGCGCCTCGGCGCCGCCCGCATCGGCCGTGTCGCCCGGCAGGTCGGCCAGCACGCAGCGGAACGATTCGCCGCTGCCGGTCGACACCATGTACGCGACGTCGCCCTGCTGGTGCGCGGCCTCGCGCACGACGCGCTCCGACGCCTGCTTCACGCACGCGGTACGGTCGACCTGCGCGGTCAGCACCGGGCCCGCGTCGAAGATGTCGACGAAGCGGTCGGGCTCGAAGCCTTCCTCGAGATGGATGTCGTACGCGAGCAACGCCGTTTCGTTCGGCTCGCCGAGCACGCGCTGCGCGGCTTCGGGCAACAGCGGCACGTAGAGCGGATAGGCCGGCATCACTTCCGCGATGAACGTGCGGCTGCGGCCGCCCGACGCGATGTCGACGTCGGTGAAGTCGCGGCCGAAGAACTTGCGGCCCACCGCTTCCCAGAACGGCGATGCGCCGTTGCCGTCGCTCACGCCGAGCAGCAGCGTGAATACTTCCGGCGTGAAGCGGCGGCGGTTCGCGGCGATGTACATCATCCGGGCGCGCGAGATCAGGTGCGCGGCCGCGTCGCCGCGCAGCGACGGATCGACGTAGAAGCCCGCGAGCCGGCTCTTGCCGGTCAGCTCGTGCGACATCGTGAGCGCGTGGATCTTGCGGTTCACGTGCAACTCGCGCGACGCGTGGATCAGCGCGTCGTTGCGGAACGCGTAGAACGGCTCCGAGTAGCCGGCCGCGGCCACGATGCTCGCCGTGCCGAGCAGCTTGCCGGTCGACGAATCCTCGAGCACGAAGAGGTAGAACTCCTCGCCGGCGAAGTCGACGTCCGCGCGAAACGAATCCTCGGAAAGCGCCACACGCGCTTCGAGCGCCGCGCGGTCGTGCGGCAGCGAGTGCAGGACCGGCTGCGCGGTGCGCGCCATGTGCGCGAGCGCATCGAGATCCGTGAGTTTGCCGGGGCGAACAAATAGCATCGTCGTTCCTGTCTGCGATGGGCGCGCCGATCAGCGCGCGGTGGCTTCCTGGGCCGCGAGCACTTGTTCGACCGCTTTCTCGAAGCGCTTCACGCCTTCGTCGAGCAGGTCGAACGGGATCACCAGCGACGGGACGAAACGCAGCACGTTCGGGCCGGCGATCAGCATGATCAGGCCGTTCTCGGCGGCGGCGGTGACGAAGTCCTTCGCGCGGCCGTCGAATGCGGCGGTGAGTTCCGCGCCGACCAGCAGGCCCTTGCCGCGCACGTCCTTGAAGATGCCGAAGCGCGCGTTGATGCGTTCCAGCGCGCCCTTCAGGCGCACGCTGCGTTCGCGCACGCCTTCGAGCAGCGCCGGGTCGCCGATCAGCTCGACGACCTTGTCCGCGATTGCCGATGCGAGCGGGTTGCCGCCGTACGTCGTGCCGTGCACGCCGACCTTGAAGTGCGCGGCCAGTTCGTTCGTCGTCAGCATCGCGCCGATCGGGAAGCCGTTGCCGAGCGCCTTGGCGGTCGTCAGGATGTCCGGCGTGACGCCCGTGTCCATGTAGGCGTAGAACTGGCCGGTGCGGCCCACGCCCGTTTGCACTTCATCGAAAATCAGCAGTGCGCCGTTGGCGTCGCACGCTTCGCGCAGCGCCTTCAGGAACGCCGGATCGGCGGGGATCACGCCGCCCTCGCCTTGCACCGGCTCGACGATCACGGCGCAGGTTTTCGGGCCGATCGCGGCCTTCGCGGCTTCGATGTCGTTGAACGGCAGGTGCTTGATGCCTTCCGGCACCGGGCCGAAGCCTTCCGAGTACTTCGGCTGACCGCCGACGCTGACCGTGAAGAACGTGCGGCCGTGGAACGACTGCACGAACGACACGATTTCGTACTTATCGGCGCCGTGGCGGTCGAAGGCGACGCGGCGCGCGAGCTTCAGTGCGGCTTCGTTGGCTTCCGCGCCCGAGTTTGCGAAGAACGCGCGATCGGCGAAGGTCAGCGATTCGAGGCGCTTCGCGAGGCGCAGCACCGGTTCGTTCGTGTAGCCGTTGCCGATGTGCCAGAGCTTGCGGCCTTGTTCGTCCAGCACCTTCAGCAGTTCCGGGTGGCCGTGGCCGAGCGACGTGACCGCGATGCCGCACGCGAAATCGATGTACTCGCGGCCGGCCGTGTCCCACACGCGGGAGCCCTCTGCGCGATCCGGCACGAACGGGGCGGGAGAGAATACCGGCACCATCACTTCGTCGAATGTCTGGCGGGTCACGGTCGAGGTCGTCATGGTCGTTCCTTTCGGTTTCGTAAGAGGGTTCAACAGGATCAAGTTTAGGTAAGGGTGACGCAAGCGTCTTGCGGAATTGCGACGGGTTCTATCGGAAGGTTTTGGTTTTGCCCTTTAGGGCCGGGGGCCGGCTACGCCGTGTCGGTATTTTGGGGCTTTTTCTCTCTTGTCTGGGGCTTGCTTCCGGTGTCGCGAAGCACCTGCAATCGTGTCGGTCTATTAGCGTCGCCCCTGCGCGGGGCAGCGGTCACTTTTCTTTGTCTTGCCAAAGAAAAGTAACCAAAAGAAAGGCGCTCGGATATCGCATGACTTACCGGCGCCATGGCGCCCCG
>NZ_JACFYV010000509.1:0-273 GCF_016759955.1 Burkholderia sp. KCJ3K979 | reverse complement strand
AGAACTATTCGTTCTCCGACTGGAAGAAGATGCAGGCGATCCACGTGGACGGCGCGTTCCTGACGACGAAGGCCGCGCTCAAGCACATGTACAAGGACGATCGCGGCGGCGTCGTGATCTACATGGGCTCGGTGCACTCGCACGAGGCGTCGCCGCTGAAGTCGGCGTACGTGACGGCCAAGCATGGCCTGCTGGGCCTCGCCCGCGTGCTGGCGAAGGAAGGCGCGAAGCACAACGTGCGCTCGCACGTCGTGTGTCCGGGCTTCGTGCGCA
>NZ_JACFYV010000508.1:0-276 GCF_016759955.1 Burkholderia sp. KCJ3K979 | reverse complement strand
ACAACGCGGTCGCCACGCAAGGCCAGGCCGCGGCGGACGTCGCGGCCGGCAAGGCGGCGGTCGATACCGCGCAGATCAACCTCGGCTATACGGACGTCGTGTCGCCGATCAGCGGCCGCGTCGGCATTTCGCAAGTGACGCCGGGCGCATACGTGCAGGCGAGCCAGGCGACGCTGATGTCGACCGTGCAGCAGCTCGATCCGGTGTACGTCGACCTCACGCAGTCGAGCCTCGAAGGGCTGAAGCTGCGTCAGGACGTGCAGAGCGGCCGTCTGA
>NZ_JACFYV010000507.1:0-280 GCF_016759955.1 Burkholderia sp. KCJ3K979 | reverse complement strand
CAAACCTTTGATGCCGCCCTGCAGGAACTTGAAGACGCACAGGCCGCGTTCGATGCGCTGCTGAACGATCTGATCGACGGTAACCGCTAAAGGCTACGCCCTTATCCGCACCGATTGCCGACGATCTGAAAAGCTGTGTCGAACGACCGTTCGTGGCCGGAAGCCGTCAGTAGCGGCCGAGCCGCCACCGCCCATGCAGTCCTCCAGGGCGTGTCCGGGGCGGGGCGTCGCGACTGAACGATTCGCATACCGAGAATCGTATATAAATCATGCCTCTACG
>NZ_JACFYV010000506.1:0-288 GCF_016759955.1 Burkholderia sp. KCJ3K979 | reverse complement strand
TCGTAGAGCAAAGCAAAGATGTCAATTCGAGGTGTCCGTCGCACGTGGCTCTTCGCGCCCGAGTTGACGACATTATCGACAATCTCACCGAAATAATGTCGTCACTTCGTCTATGTCCGAAGCAAAGTCGTCAATTCGCGTCGTACGCTCCCCTGAACGACCGTAGAGGCATGATTTATATACGATTCTCGGTATGCGAATCGTTCAGTCGCGACGCCCCGCCCCGGACACGCCCTGGAGGACTGCATGGGCGGTGGCGGCTCGGCCGCTACTGACGGCTTCCGGCCA
>NZ_JACFYV010000505.1:0-303 GCF_016759955.1 Burkholderia sp. KCJ3K979 | reverse complement strand
CGTCGCCGCACGTGCTGCCGGGCTCGCGCGACGGCTTCCGGATGGGCGACGCGAAGCTGGTCGACACGATGATCGTCGACGGCCTGTGGGACGTGTACAACCAGTACCACATGGGCATCACGGCGGAAAACGTCGCGAAGGAATACGGGATCACGCGCGAAGAGCAGGACGCATTCGCGGCGCTGTCGCAGAACAAGGCGGAAGCCGCGCAGAAGGCCGGCCGTTTCAATGACGAGATCGTGCCGGTGTCGATCCCGCAACGCAAGGGCGAGCCGCTGCAGTTCGCGACCGACGAGTTCGTGC
>NZ_JACFYV010000504.1:0-308 GCF_016759955.1 Burkholderia sp. KCJ3K979 | reverse complement strand
CTAACTGATACTAATTGCCCGTAAGGCTTGATCCTATAACAAGTCTGCCTTGTAGATCGGCGCCGTGTGAAAGCACTGGCCGCGATCCAGAGCGACATGTTGGATTCTCGTGTGTGATACACACAACCTAATTACTGCTTCTTCCAAGATTGGTTGCGCTGCGAAGCAACGCAACAACCCTCTTTGCCTGATGACCATAGCGAGTCGGTCCCACCCCTTCCCATCCCGAACAGGACCGTGAAACGACTCTACGCCGATGATAGTGCGGATTCCCGTGTGAAAGTAGGTAATCGTCAGGCTCCCCTCAA
>NZ_JACFYV010000503.1:0-309 GCF_016759955.1 Burkholderia sp. KCJ3K979 | reverse complement strand
GCAGCGCCACCAAGGTGACGAGCATCGATCCGCTGCTGCGGCTGGCGGTGCAGCAGTCGAACTGCTTCGTGATCACGTCGATCGGCAACCAGAAGAGCGACGCACGCCTGTCGCGCATCACGCAGCTACAGCGCAACTCGGGCGAATACCGCGCGGGCTCGAAGCAGCAGAAGGGCCAGCGCGTCGCGGCCGACTACTACATGGAGCCGCAGATCGTGATCAACGATTCGCCGATCGGCGGGATCGGCAGCATGATCGGCGGGCTGATCGGCAACAGCGCGGTGGCGGCGGTGGCGGGCCATCTGCAGA
>NZ_JACFYV010000502.1:0-313 GCF_016759955.1 Burkholderia sp. KCJ3K979 | reverse complement strand
CGTCCGTATAGCCGAGGTTGATCTGCGCGGTATCGACCGCCGCCTTGCCGGCCGCGACGTCCGCCGCGGCCTGGCCTTGCGTGGCGACCGCGTTGTCGTAGTCCTGCTTGCTGACCGCGTTCGCGGCGACCAGCACCTTGTAGCGCGCGACCAGCGCGTTCTGCGTGACGAGGTTCGCCTGCGCCCTCGCGAGCGTCGCCTTCGCGCTGTTCAGGGCCGCGATGTACGGCGCCGGATCGATCTTGTAGAGGCGCTGACCGGCCTTGACGTCGGTGCCTTCGGTGAATTCACGGCGCAGCACGATGCCGTCGAC
>NZ_JACFYV010000501.1:0-333 GCF_016759955.1 Burkholderia sp. KCJ3K979 | reverse complement strand
GACTAGATCCCCTTGAAGGGTCGTTCGAGACCAGGACGTTGATAGGTCAGGTGTGTAAGCGCAGTAATGCGTTCAGCTAACTGATACTAATTGCCCGTAAGGCTTGATCCTATAACAAGTCTGCCTTATGGATCGGCGCCGTGCGCAAGCACTGGCCGCGATCCAAAGCGACATGTTGGATTCTCGTGTGTGATACACACAACCTCAATTACTGCTTCTTCCAAGATTGGTTCTGTTGGCCACGCCAGCAGAACAACCCCCTTTGCCTGATGACCATAGCGAGTCGGTCCCACCCCTTCCCATCCCGAACAGGACCGTGAAACGACTCTACGC
>NZ_JACFYV010000500.1:0-348 GCF_016759955.1 Burkholderia sp. KCJ3K979 | reverse complement strand
AATGCGCCGCCATGACGAGGCAGACGGCAGCCGGGCAACGTGTCCGGCCGGAGGGAGAACGGGATGAAAGCAAAGGTAGTGGGCCGGTTCGCAGCGCTCGCGCTGTGCGTGGGTGCGTCGGCGGCGGGAATCTGTTCCGTTTGCGCGACACCGGCATGATTTTTTTGTGACGGGGCGCGAATGATGGTAGTTTTCGGGGTTTTCGAGGGGCGGCGCGCCAGAATGCGCCGCCATGACGAGGCAGACGGCAGCCGGGCAACGTGTCCGGCCGGAGGGAGAACGGGATGAAAGCAAAGGTAGTGGGCCGGTTCGCAGCGCTCGCGCTGTGCGTGGGTGCGTCGGCGGCGG
>NZ_JACFYV010000004.1:0-97099 GCF_016759955.1 Burkholderia sp. KCJ3K979 | reverse complement strand
ACCGAGCGGCCTCATAGTTCGCTCGGCTATCTGACGCCTGCGCAGTTCGCCCGGGCGCACGACGCGAAGCAGCAGTTTTTAACCTCGGACTCTAACTGCAGTTCGGACTAAAACCGGGGGCAGGTCATGGGTTCGCCAGTAATTCCCGCGCTTAATGATGCTAGTCATCGTAAGCCTCGGAATCGTTGATCCGAGGCCAAGTTTCGAGCTGTGGCAAAGCCTCAAAATGAGCTGGCTTGGGACGAAAAAAAGGGCCTAGCATAGGCTAAGCCCTTGAATTTGTCTTGTCGGGCGCGAGTGGCTCGAACACTTGATCTACGGATTAAGAGTCCGCGGAGCGATCATGAAGTGGTGTCCGCGATGTGTAGGTAGTCGCGACAACTTGGTCACCCAAGTCAACTTAGTCACCCAAGTGCAAAACAGTGGCGCCAGTCGCATTTAATCTGGCGCTCTACGACTAGGTGGCTACGTTAGACGTCAATATTCCCCGCCCGCAACGCATTGCTCTCAATAAACGCCCGCCGCGGCTCGACGTCATCCCCCATGAGGGTAGTAAAGATCCCATCCGCCGCAATCGCGTCTTCGATCTGCACACGCAGCAGGCGCCGCACTGCCGGATCCATCGTCGTTTCCCACAGCTGCTCGGGGTTCATCTCGCCGAGGCCCTTATAGCGTTGCTTCGACACGTTCCGTTCAGCATCCGCCAGCAGCCACTTCATCGCGCTCTTGAAGTCGGCCACGACCATGCTGCGCTCACCGCGCTTGATGACCGCCCCTTCCCCAATAAGCCCCTTGAACGTATTCGCCGTCGTCACGAGCTGCTGATAATCCGCCGTATGCTGGAATTCCTGGTCGATGACCGAAACGCGCACATTGCCGTGATGCGTGCGTTCGACATGCAGCGCCCGCTGTTCGCGGACCGCGTCATACGAAGGCACAACCCGCACTTCGTTCTTCAGCGCTTCATCATGCAACGCAGCGTGCAGCGCCTTAGCCGAAGCCTCGGTCGACTCCTCATTGGAGAGGTCGATCACCACACCATCCATGACCGCTTCCAGCGCGGCCGGGTCATACAACCGGCTCAACCGATCGATCACGCTCTGCGACAGCAGATACGACCTTGCCAGCTCCCCAAGCGCATCCCCAGAAATCGCTGCCGCATTCTCCCCCGGCACCAGCTCCGAGCCTTGCAGCGCCAACCGCAGCATGTGCGCGTTGAGCTCCACGTCGTCCTTCAGATACCGCTCGTCCTTGCCCGCCTTGATCTTGTAAAGCGGCGGCTGCGCGATATACACGTACCCGCGCTCGATCATGTCCGGCATCTGGCGATACAGGAACGTGAGCAGCAGCGTCCGGATGTGCGCACCGTCGACGTCCGCGTCGGTCATGATGATGATGCGGTGATAGCGGAGCTTGTCGAGGTTGTAGTCTTCCTTGCCGATCCCGCACCCAAGCGCAGTCACGAGCGTGACGATCTGTTCCGACGACAGCAGCTTGTCGTAGCGTGCCTTCTCGACGTTCAGCACCTTGCCGCGCAGCGGCAGGATCGCCTGGAACTTCCGGTCACGCCCTTGCTTCGCCGAGCCACCTGCCGAGTCGCCCTCGACGATGTAGATTTCGCACTTCGCCGGGTCTTTCTCCTGGCAGTCTGCGAGCTTGCCGGGCAGACCGACGCCGTCGAGCACGCCCTTACGGCGCGTCATCTCGCGCGCCTTCCGCGCCGCATCCCGCGCCCGAGCAGCTTCAACGATCTTCCCGCAGATGATCTTCGCGTCGATCGGCGTTTCGAGCAGGAACTCTTCGAGCGCCTTCGCCACAACCTCTTCAACCGGCGCACGAACCTCGGACGAAACCAGCTTGTCCTTCGTCTGCGAGCTGAACTTCGGCTCCGGCACCTTCACGGACAGCACGCACGACAGCCCTTCGCGCATGTCGTCGCCGGTCGTCTCGACCTTCGCCTTCTTCGCGATTTCGTTGTCGGTGATGTACTTGTTGATGACGCGCGTCATCGCGGCCCGCAGGCCGGTCAGGTGCGTGCCGCCGTCGCGCTGTGGAATGTTGTTCGTGAAGCACAGCACGTTTTCGTTGTAGCTGTCGTTCCACTGCATCGCGACTTCGACGCCCACGCCGTCCTTCTCGCCGTTCGCGAAGAACACGGTCGGGTGCAGGTTGGTCTTCGTCTTGTTGATGTACTCGACGAAGCCCTTCACCCCGCCGGCGAACGCGAAATCGTCTTCCTTGCCCGAGCGCAGGTCGGTCAGGCGAATCCGCACGCCGTTGTTCAGGAACGAAAGCTCGCGCATCCGCTTCGCGAGGATGTCGTAGTGATACTCGACCGTGCCGAAAATGGTCGGATCAGCCATGAAGTGCACTTCGGTGCCGCGGTTCTCGGTATCGCCGGTGACGAGCATCGGCGACACTTCCACGCCGTCCACCACCTCGATCACGCGATCCTGCGCGACGCCGCGGTGGAACTCCATGAAGCGCTTCTTGCCGTCGCGCCGCACGGTGAGGCGCAGCCAGCTCGATAGCGCGTTCACGCACGACACGCCCACGCCGTGCAGGCCGCCCGACACCTTGTAGCTGTTCTGGTCGAACTTGCCGCCGGCGTGCAGCTCGGTCATCACGATCTCGGCGGCGCTGCGCTTCGGCTCGTGCTTGTCGTTCATCTTCACGTCGGTCGGAATCCCGCGGCCGTTGTCGGTCACGGAAATCGAGTTGTCGGCGTGAATCGTCACGTGGATGTCGTTGCAGTACCCGGCCAGCGCTTCGTCGATCGAGTTGTCGAGCACCTCGAACACGAGGTGGTGCAGACCGGTGCCGTCCGACGTGTCGCCGATGTACATCCCGGGGCGCTTGCGCACCGCTTCCAGACCTTCGAGGATCTGGATCGACGAAGCGCCGTAGCTGCTGTTATCGGGTTGCGAATTGTGCTGTTCACTCATGGATATCTTCCGGTTCTGCGGGGCCACTCTCGTGGCGGCGCGGTGCGTTTCAGCGAGAGAAATCGCCGGGCCGCTCCAGTTTCCTGGCCCGCCCCAAGTGCCGAAAAGGCACTAAAAGGGCGGGTTGTCGGTTCGCCATAAAAACGCCAAAGGGGCTTGCCGCCCCCTGGTGTGTGTCGCGATGTCGAGCGCGTCAGATGCGCATCGGCATCACGACATACTTGAACTCGTCGTTCTCGGGCACGGTGATCAGCGCGCTCGAGCTGGCGTCGCCGAGGCTCACCTGCACGGTGTCGACCTTCAGGTTCGCGAGCACGTCGAGCAGATACGTGACGTTGAAGCCGATGTCGACGGTATCGCCCTGATAAGCGATTTCGAGTTCTTCCTGCGCCTCTTCCTGATCGGCGTTGGTCGACATGATCTTCAGCTGGCCCGGCGCGATGATGCAGCGCACGCCCTTGAACTTGTCCGAGGTCAGGATCGCCGCGCGCTGCAGCGAACGCTGCAGTTCTTCACGGCCGATCTCGAACGTGTTCTTGTGCGCCTTCGGGATCACGCGCTGGAAGTCGGGGAACTTGCCCTCGACGAGTTTCGACACGAGCTCGACCTGGCCGAACGTAAACTTGGCCTGGGTTTGCGCGATGTCGATGGTGACGGTGTCGTCGATGTCCTCGAGCAGGCGCTGCAGCTCGAGAATCGTCTTGCGCGGCACGATGACTTCCTGGCGGCCGAACGTGCCGCCTTCGAGCTTCATCGACGAGAACGCGAGGCGGTGGCCGTCGGTGGCCACGGCCATCAGCTGGTCGCCGTCGACGACGAGCAGCATGCCGTTCAGGTAGTAGCGGATGTCCTGCTGCGCCATCGCGAAGTGCACCATGCCGAGCAACTGGCGGAACGACTTCTGCGGGACGGTCAGCGTGGCGCCGAAATCCTTCGCCTGCGCGACGGTCGGGAACTCGTCGGCCGCCAGCGTCTGCAGCGCGAAGCGGCTCTTGCCCGATTGAACGGTGAGGCGCTTGTCCGCGAGCGACAGCGTGACCTGGCCGTCAGGCATCGCGCGCAGGATGTCGAGCAGCTTGCGGGCCGCGACGGTGGTCGCGATCTGGTCGCCGCCGACGCCGAAATCGGCGCGCGTGGTGATCTGCAGCTCCAGGTCGGTCGACAGGAATGAAACGTCCGGGCCGTTCTTGGTGATCAGCAGGTTGGCGAGGATCGGCAACGTATGGCGGCGTTCGACGATGCCGCTGACCGTTTGCAGCGGCCTGAGGAGGGTGTCTCGTTCGGTCTTGACCAGTTGCATAGAGTTCCTTCGTTGAGTAACGGCCTGCAGCGCAGCAGCCACGCAGCGCCCCGCCGGCCGGGCTCTTGGCCCGCCACCACCGGGGCGGTCAAACCAGTATTGTGCCTCAAAACCGAACCGCCCCCCTTAAATTGGGGCGGAGGCCGAATTATCAAGCGCGGCGCGCGCGCTCAGCCCTTCAGCGTCTGTTCCAGCACGTGCAGCTCGTGGTTGAGCTGCGCGTCCTTGCTGCGCTCGTCGGCGATCTTGCGCACCGCGTGCAGCACGGTGGTGTGATCGCGCCCGCCGAACAGCTCGCCGATTTCCGGCAGGCTCTTCTGCGTGAGTTCCTTCGCCAGGTACATCGCAATCTGCCGCGGCCGCGCGATGTTCGCGGGGCGCTTCTTCGAGTACATGTCGGCGACCTTGATGTTGTAGAAGTCGGCGACGGTCTTCTGGATGTTCTCGACCGAAATCTGCCGGTTCTGCACGGTCAGCAGGTCCTTCAGCGCTTCCTTGGTCAGCTCGATCGAGATCTCGCGGCCGTGGAACTTCGAATACGCGAGGATCTTGCGCAGCGCGCCTTCGAGCTCGCGCACGTTCGAGCGCAGGTGCTTCGCGACGAAGAACGCGACGTCTTCCGACAAATTCACGCCCTCCGACTGCGCCTTGCGCATCAGGATCGCGACGCGCATTTCCAGCTCGGGCGGCTCGATCGCGACGGTGAGGCCCGAGTCGAAGCGCGAGATCAGGCGATCGTCGATGCCCGAGATTTCCTTCGGATACGTGTCGCTGGTGATGATCACCTGCGCCTTGTTCGCGACCAGCGCCTCGAACGCGTAGAAGAATTCCTCTTGCGTGCGCGACTTGCCGGAGAAGAACTGGATATCGTCGATCAGCAGCAGGTCGAGCGAATGGTAGTAGCGCTTGAAGTCGTCGAACGCCTTGCGCTGGTACGCCTTCACCACGTCCGATACGTATTGTTCGGCGTGGATGTAGCGGATGCGCGCGCCGGCCTTGTCGAGCAGCAGCTGGTTGCCGATCGCGTGGATCAGGTGGGTCTTGCCGAGGCCCACGCCGCCGTACAGGAACAGCGGGTTGTACGAGATGCCGGGGTTGTCCGCGACCTGGATCGCGGCGGCGCGCGCGAGCTGGTTGGCTTTACCGGTCACGAAGTTGTCGAACGTGAGCACTGGGTTCAGCTTCGAACGTTCGTACATCGAATCGGCTTCGCCGCCGTTCGCGGGCGCGGCGCCCGGGCCCGGACGCCACGTGCGGCGGCCGGCCGCGGCTTCGTGCGCGGGCAGGCTCGGCAGGTCGATGTCGGCGTCGTCGGCATTCAGGTGGTGCGCGGCGGCCGCCGACGGCGTCATCGGCACGTCGGCCGGCGCGCTGGGCGCGGCGGCGGCATGCGCGGTCAGGTTGGCGGCGATCGCGGCGACCGTCGCGGCCGGGCCGCTCGGCGCTAGCGGCGCACGCGGGGCAGCCGGTGCGGCGCCCGCGGGCGCGCTGCGCATGCCGGCCTTCGGATCGAGGACGAACTGGACTTCGATCGGCGTGTTCCAGAATTCACGGGCCAGATCGGAGATCCGGCCCGAAAACTGGCTCTTGACCCAGTCCAGCTTGAAACGGTTCGGCGCGGCGATGGACAGCGTGTTCGCCGACGCATCGAAGGCCACCGGGGCCAAGGGTTTGATCCACGTCACGTACTGCTGGGGCGTCAGCTCGCGCTCCAGCAGTGCGGAACAGTGTTGCCAGAAATCGTTCATCAAGTAACTGTCGTTTTTTGCGTGCACAGCGCGGCTCGCCGGCGCCCTTGTCGCAGTCGCGCAA
Source organism: Burkholderia sp. KCJ3K979 (assembly GCF_016759955.1). Lineage (NCBI taxonomy): Bacteria > Pseudomonadati > Pseudomonadota > Betaproteobacteria > Burkholderiales > Burkholderiaceae > Burkholderia > Burkholderia sp. KCJ3K979. The sequence goes on along the minus strand of NZ_JACFYV010000004.1, from coordinate 91,042 downwards.
CAAGGCCCGAAGCGGTCGTGCGAGCGTGCCTCGGACGCCTGCGTCACAGTGTTGGAGGGGCAGGCGCGAGCCGAGGCGGCGTGCGGGATTCTTGGAGATAAGGCGAGATTCTAACGCCAAACGCGGCCACAGCGGGACTTATCCACAGGCTGGGTTTGTGGGTCGCGGGGCCGGATCGGCCCGGCCCGGCACAGGCGAGCGACTCGTAAAGTATTGACCGTCAACGGAAAAACGGTTTAAATAGCGGGTTCCGCGAAAACCAATCCTGTATTCCCGGCGATTGCGTTCGCCCGAATGCCTCCGGTTAAGGGCACGCGGTCCCCTGAATTTCGACATTCTCGAACAAGTGAGAACATCATGAAACGTACTTACCAACCGTCCGTGACGCGCCGCAAGCGCACCCATGGCTTCCGTGTCCGCATGAAGACGGCAGGTGGCCGCAAGGTCATCAACGCTCGCCGCGCGAAGGGCCGCAAGCGCCTCGCCATCTAAGGCAGGTTGCGCGCTGTGTCCGCCGTCCGCAGTCCTGCGGAAGGTGCCGTCGAGCCGGGTGCGAATCCGTCGCAGACGAAAGCCGCCTTCCCGAAAGCTGCGCGACTTCTGAAAACGGATGAATTTTCATCCGTTTTTCGTTTGCGCCCCTGGCGGCGTTCCGCGCACTTCGTGATCTACGGCAAGCCGACCGGTCAGCCCGCACGCTTGGGGCTCGTCATCGGCAAGAAGTATGCGCCGCGTGCAGTAACACGTAACCTCGTGAAGCGGCTGGCGCGCGATCAGTTTCGCCTGCGCCGCGCCGAATTCGCCGGTTACGACCTGCTGCTGCGGCAGCACACGCGCTTCGACAAGAAAGCGCTGCCGAGCGCGGCTTCCGCCCCGCTCGCGGCGATGTGCGCGGCCGAGATCCGCGAACTGCTCGACAGGGCAGTTCGGGAAATCGCCCGCCGCGCGTCGAAGCCCGCGTCCGAGTGACGCATCCGTGCCCCGGTGCGGCGTTCGCGCCCGCCCGGCCGGTTTTGACGCGGCGTCGTACGGCGCCGCCCAAGGTATGAAAACGGTATTGATCGCCTTGCTGCGCTTCTACAAGGTTGCCGTGAGCCCGATGCTCGGCAACCGTTGCCGTTTTTATCCTTCCTGTTCGGATTACGCGCGCGAGGCAATCCAGTATCATGGCGCCGCGCGCGGCACGTATCTCGCCGTCAGGCGCGTGTGCCGATGCCACCCGTTTTCTGCGGGCGGCGTCGACCTCGTCCCGCCGCCCAACTCCGACACTCGCGCTCGCGGCGAAGCCGACGCGCGGTCCCATCGACTCTGAGACAACGCATGGATATCAAACGCACCGTCCTATGGGTGATCTTCTTCATGTCAGCTGTCATGCTGTACGACAACTGGCAGCGGGACCATGGACGCCCGTCGATGTTCTTCCCGAGCGCCACGCAGACGGCCCCGGCCGCTGCCGGCGGCGCATCGGGCACGGGCGCGACGACGACCGCAGGTGATGTGCCTGCTGCCGCGGCCGGCGCCGCACCGTCGACCACGACCACGGCCCCGGCCCCGGCCGCGCAGGCGCAGCTCGTGAAATTCTCGACCGACGTGTACGACGGCGAAATCGACACGCGCGGCGGCACGCTCGCGAAGCTGACGCTGAAGAAGCAGGGCGACGGCAAGCAACCCGACCTGTACATCACGCTGTTCGACCACACGGCCGGCCATACGTATCTCGCACGCACGGGCCTGCTCGGCGGCGATTTCCCGAACCACAACGACGTCTACACGCAGCTGAACCCCGGCTCGACGTCGCTGACGGGCGACCAGAACACGCTGAAGCTGTCGTTCGAATCGCCGGTGAAGGGCGGCGTGAAGGTCGTGAAGACCTACACGTTCACGCGCGGCAGCTACGTGATCGGCGTCGACACCAAGATCGACAACGTCGGCACGGCACCGGTCACGCCGACGGTCTACATGGAACTGGTGCGCGACAACACGGCCGTCGAAACGCCGATGTTCTCGCACACGTTCCTCGGGCCGGCGGTCTATACGGACGCGAAGCACTTCCAGAAGATCGACTTCAGCGACCTCGACAAGAACAAGGCGAACTTCGAGAAGTCCGCGGACAACGGCTGGGTCGCGATGGTGCAGCACTACTTCGCGTCGGCCTGGATTCCGCAGCAGGGCGCGAAGCGCGACATCTACGCTGAAAAGATCGACCCGACGCTGTACCGCGTCGGCGTGAAGCAGCCGGTCGCCGCGATCGCGCCGGGCCAGTCGGCCGACGTGCAGGCGCGCCTGTTCGCCGGTCCGGAAGAAGAGCGCATGCTCGAAGGCATCGCGCCGGGCCTGGAGCTCGTGAAGGACTACGGCTGGGTGACGATCATCGCGAAGCCGCTGTTCTGGCTGCTCGAGAAGATCCACGGCTATGTCGGCAACTGGGGCTGGGCGATCGTGCTGCTGACGGTGCTGATCAAGGCCGTGTTCTTCCCGCTGTCCGCCGCGAGCTACAAGTCGATGGCGCGCATGAAGGAAATCACGCCGCGCATGCAGGCGCTGCGCGAACGCTTCAAGAGCGATCCGCAGAAGATGAACGCCGCGCTGATGGAGCTGTACAAGACCGAGAAGGTCAATCCGTTCGGCGGCTGCCTGCCGGTCGTGATCCAGATCCCGGTGTTCATCTCGCTGTACTGGGTGCTGCTCGCATCGGTCGAAATGCGCGGCGCACCGTGGATTCTGTGGATTCACGACCTGTCGCAGCGCGATCCGTTCTTCATCCTGCCGGTGCTGATGGCCGTGTCGATGTTCGTGCAGACGAGCCTGAACCCGACGCCGCCGGACCCGGTCCAGGCGAAGATGATGAAGTTCATGCCGATCGCGTTCTCGGTGATGTTCTTCTTCTTCCCGGCTGGTCTCGTGCTGTACTACGTCGTGAACAACGTGCTGTCGATCGCGCAGCAGTACTACATCACGCGCAAGCTCGGCGGCGTCAAGAAGAAGCCGGCCTGACGTTCGTTGCATTCGCGGGTGGCCAGCCGCCCGCGATGCGCGCAAAAAAGCCGCATGGTTCGTGACCATGCGGCTTTTTGTTTGCCCGGCGTTTTCTCGGCGACGACAGCGGCGGCGCGTGCGGCTGCTGCCGCTCAGGCCTTCTTCGCTTCGAGCTTCGGATCGCCGTAGAACTGCTCGACCAGTTCCTGCACGAGGTAGCGCTGATGCGGCGACAAGGCCTCGATCTTCGATGCGAGTTCGATCGTCTCGGGCGTGGGCGGATAGCGTTCGTCGCGCGGCAGCGGTTGCGGCGTCGGATGTTCGATCACGCTCGGCGACGGCCCGTAATGCAGCCAGTGCACTTCGACGCGCAACCATTCGGCGAGCGTTTCGAGTTTGTCCGACGTCGGGATCGTGCGGCCCGTCAGCCATTTGTGCGCGGTTTGCGGCGAAACGGGGTGCGTTCCGCGGTGACGCAGATTGAATCGGTTCGCCAGCTCCGTCGCGCCGGTGACCTTCTCCGGGCTGCGCCGCAGGGCGAATTTCAGGCGTTCCGAGAACGCGGCTTTTTCTTCGGATGTCGGCATGGGGAGATTGTGCAATTCCATCGCCGCGTCCCAGACAACCATATGGGATAAACGTATCTCGTTTGGATGAATCCCCCCTTGGTCAGGATGGAGAATGAAATTGAGGGACGCGGTGCCAAGCCTCTCCGGCACGCATACTCGTCCGAAATGGCCGCACCGTCATGCGCCGGACTGATACTCGGCTTATCCCCGGCGGGATAAATTCGGGCGAGTCCGAATCCGGCGTCGCGGCCGGTGGCGTGTGAGCCGGCACGCTACAATGCCGGCGTTCCGATGCCCGAACTGTTGCGCGGGCGCACCATTCATCCGCTGATTACCCGATTGCTCCGATTGCCATGCTCGCTACCGATTCCGATCCGATCGTCGCCATTGCCACTGCTGCCGGCCGGGGCGGCATCGGCGTCGTCCGCGTGTCGTTCGGGCGCGGCGGCGAGGCGGCCGCGCTGCCGCTGATCGACGCGTTGTGCGGACAGAGGCTCGCGCCGCGTCATGCGAGCTACGTGCCGTTCCTCGACGCGCACGGCGCGCCGCTCGACCGCGGGATCGCGCTGTATTTCCCGGCGCCGCATTCGTATACCGGCGAGCACGTGCTCGAACTGCAGGGGCACGGCGGGCCGATCGTGATGCAGCTGCTGCTGCAGCGCTGCCTGGAAGCGGGGCGCGGCTTCGGGCTGCGGCTCGCGGAGCCGGGGGAGTTCACGCGGCGCGCGTTCCTGAACGACAAGCTCGACCTCGCGCAGGCCGAGGCCGTCGCCGACCTGATCGAGGCGAGCACCGAGGCGGCCGCGCGCTCGGCCGGGCGTTCGCTCGACGGCGCGTTCTCGCGGCAGATCCATGCGCTCGTCGAGGACGTGATCACGCTGCGGATGCTGGTCGAGGCGACGCTCGATTTTCCGGAGGAGGAAATCGACTTCCTCGAAGCGGCCGACGCGCGCGGCAAGCTCGCGAAGATCCGCGCACAGCTCGCGCACGTGCTCGGCGATGCGCGGCAGGGTGCGCTGTTGCGCGAAGGGCTATCGGTCGTGCTGGCGGGGCAGCCGAACGTCGGCAAGTCGTCGCTGCTGAATGCGCTGGCGGGCGCAGAGCTGGCGATTGTCACGCCGATCGCCGGCACGACGCGCGACAAGGTCGCGCAGACGATCCAGGTCGAAGGGATTCCGCTGCACATCATCGATACGGCCGGGTTGCGCGAGACGGAGGATGAAGTCGAGCGGATCGGCATTGCGCGCACATGGAGCGAGATCGAGCGCGCGGACGTCGTGCTGCATCTGCTCGATTCGCGCACGGGGATGACGCCCGATGACGAAGTGATCGCCGCGCGGTTTCCGGCAAGCGTGCCGGTCGTGCGCGTGTTGAACAAGACCGATTTGACGGGCGTGCCGGCGTGTGTCGAGCATCCGGCGGCGGAAGGCGATCTGACCGAGGTGCACCTGTCGGCGAAGCGCGGCGACGGGATCGACATGCTGCGTGCAGAGTTGCTGCGGATTGCGGGATGGCAGGCGGGGGCCGAGGGCGTTTATCTGGCGCGCGAGCGGCATCTGATCGCGCTGCGGGCCGCGCAGGAACATCTCGCGCAGGCGGCGGATCACGCGGAGCAGCGCGCGCAGTCGCTCGATGTGTTTGCCGAAGAGCTTCGGCTCGCGCAGGAGCAGCTCAATGCTATTACCGGGGAGTTCACGTCGGATGATCTGCTGGGGGTGATTTTCAGCAGGTTTTGTATTGGAAAATAACCAGTCGCCCAGGGTTGTCCAAGGTCGTCTAGTTACCCCTCTGAAACCCTTGTGAATGCTAGGATTGGTCGCCTAGCGTTGCCCAAGGTTGTCTATTGACATCCAGCCTTTGATGGTACACATTTAGGTACACATGGACGTTGTGTCCCAATCGATGTGTACCAACCATGCCGAAAACCGTCGTCCCGCTGAATGACACCCGCATCAAGGCGCTCAAGCCGAAGGCGGCGCGCTACCGTATTTCAGACGGTGGCGGCCTCGTGCTGGAGGTCATGACGTCGGGGTCGAAGGTCTGGCGCTACCGGTACACACTGCACGGCGAACGGCAGCCAATGGTGACGATCGGCGACTATCCCGCAGTCACTCTGCAGGATGCGCGCGAGAAGGCCCGCCGATACGCCGAGATCGTCGCCAAAGGCGTTTCCCCTATCGCCGATGCCAAGAAGGATCGCGGCGCCGTGAAGCGCTTCGATACGGTTCGGGAGTTCGGCGACGATTGGTACACAACGCAGATCGCGGGGATGTCCCCTGAGTACGGTCGGACGATCAAGCGCGCGCTTGAGAAGGACATCTATCCCGCGATCGGCAACAAGCCGCTGCCGGACGTGACTCCTGGTGACGTGCTGGCGATCTGCGACCGGATCAAGGCCCGCGGCGCCCCCAAGATGGCGCTCTCGACCCGGAACGTCATCAAACGACTGTTCGAATACGCGATTGCGCGCCAGTTGGCGCCGACGAATCCTGCACATGCCGTCGTCGCGCGCTTTGTCGCCACCCAGGACAGCCGCACGCGAGTCCTCTCTCCTGACGAGATCGGGACCGTGCTGCGGGCCGTCTACGCCTCAGACATTCGCCGCGCGCTCAAGCTCGCGATCCACCTGCTGATCCTGACGATGGTTCGGAAGTCCGAGCTGATCGAGGCGCGGTGGTCGGAGTTCGATCTCGACGCCGGCATCTGGCGCATTCCTGCCGACCGGATGAAGAAGGACAAGGAGCATTGGGTCTACCTGTCCTCGCAGGCCGTTGCGATGCTTCGCGAGCTGTACGAGCAGACGGGCAATCACGAGCACGTATTCCCGTCGACGCGCGGCCGCGGTGACAAACCGATTGCGAAGAGCACGCTTAATCAGGCAGTGCGCTCGCTCAGCATCGATGTTCAGCACTTCGTTTTGCACGACTTCCGCCGTACCGCGTCGACGCACCTGCACGAGATGGGCATGTCGTCGGATGCGATCGAGAAGGCACTGGCGCACTCGATCAAGGGCATCAAGGGCGTGTACAACCGGGCCGAGTATGCAGACGAGCGGCGGAAGATCCTCCAGCTATGGGCAGAGTTTGTCGAGGCTCAGGTCGGTGGAGATAGGAAGGTCGTGATCGGCAGCTTTGGTGGCACGGCCGCATAGATTGCATGACCGTTGCCTGACGGAATCAGGCGAAGCGGCAGTCAAGGTGTTGGCGCACCAAGACCGCCTGACCACAACACGGCCTATATAGGAGGTCCGTACCATGGCTAAGTCCAATTCTACCGAAGGGCAACAACTTGCCCCGAACGCGCGCGATCAGTTTGATTCCGCGATCACGCAAATTCGAAATCTCGTTTGTGCCGTTGATCGTTTGGCGTCACAACACCTCGACGTGTCGGTTGATGAAGTTCGGCAAGAGGCTTCTTACTATGCCCAATCGCTTCACCAGAATGCTGCAGCAATTTGCGGCGTAGCGGACTGCCTCCAAGACATGCTCAACGGGTTGTCGCTGGACATTCGAGGCGCATGTACTGTCCCGGTCGTGTCGCGATAACCCACCAACCGTACCAACGTTTTTGCCGTGGCCTAGACGTGCTACGGCCATAAGGAGCGACTCATGAAAACTGAGCGCTATGAAACCCGCGATCGTGCCTATGGCATCTGGCATCGCGCTTCCTCGATCGGCCGATTCTTATGTGCTGACCAAGCCGCATCGCTGACGATGGCGGATCTCGATTCCGTGCTGTTCGCGGAGTATGACAATGCGGGCAAGGTCCCGCTGGCGCTTGTTGAGGTGGCACGCGATATTGGCCAAGACAAGCCGGCCGGAGTCATGCAGCATTTGGCTCGCATGGCGGACGTGCCGGCCTATGTAGCGCTCTACACGCCGTCAGATTCAGCGAATCCCTCTAACCCTAACTGGTCCGACATTGTGAGCTTCCGGGTGAAGCGTCTGTGGCCGCGTCCGGAGCCCAGTTGGAGGACGCTGTCGCCATCGCAATGGGCGCGTGCACTAGTGCAGATTCGAGGATGGCAGTTGCGGCGATTTGAGGCTCGTGATGCCGCAAACGATGATCGATTCTAGACGCAACGGAACAGCGATGCGGAAGAAATCTATGAATAGGAACGAGGGCGAGGAAAACGAGTATTCCGAGCGCGAACACATTGAGGAGGCGATATCGTTCGCCCAGGGAGGGGCGACAGAGGAGGCGTTGTATTTGCTCGATATGTGCATTGCTCCCCTGTATGCGGGGGCCAAACTTGACGACAAGCTTGCTTTCTATCTTGCGGATTGCCTAGCCAAGATAGTGGCAAAAGAAGATCCCGCGAAGGCGCTGAATCTCGTTCCTTCATCGCGGAAGCGAGGTCGGCCTAACGCATCGGAGGCTGACCAATTTAACGACGCCATTGCTATTCAGGCGACAATTTTGCTCGCTGAGCGAGTGAAGGGGATCAACAAGACAAAAGCGTTGCAATTGCTTTCGAGCTCGGATGACCCCTACCCGAGATCAGAATGGCGCAAGTTGGCGGGTACCGACTTCTCCCCCATGAAAGAGCTTGAGAACCAGGATTTGATTGTTCTCGCCGGGCGCCGCTGGAAGTCTCTACTGTCAAAAATCGGTTAATTATTGGCAGTGTTTTGATGCTTACGAACGCCGATCCTGACAACGTCGCGCACAGATGTGCGAAGGCGTCTAAAGGAGAACGGCATGTCAGCATCCCATACATGTTTGCGGCCCAAAGCAGCAGCGCAGAAGCTGGGCATTGGCCTGTCCACGCTTTGGCTCAAGGTATCAAAAGATCCTGAATTTCCGCGGCCCGTAAAGCTTGGCGAAGCAACCACGGTGTTCATCGAGCAGGAAATCGATGCATGGTTGCGGTTGCGTATCGCTGAGTCGCGCCAGATGGCGGCCTAAGAGAGGTCGCCCATGACAAACAACAAAAAAGCCGCAACCCTTGAAGGTGCGGCTCAAAACAAAGCTCAAGCTCACTATAGCAGCAACGATGCTGCAGCTCAACGGCATCGGATTCTCGATTTCCTGCGTCAATATGGCTCGTTATCGACGTTAGATGCGCGGCACAAAATCGACGTCATGCATCCGGCGGCGCGCATCATGGAACTGCGGCGCATCGGGGTCGAGATCTCGACGGTATGGACCCAGGAAGCTACGCCCGAAGGTGGTTGGCATCGCGTTGCACGCTACCACCTGATGCGGGAGGTAGCGGCATGACGCGGCCGTCATTCCAGTTCTATCCAGGTGACTGGCAGGCGAACAGCAACCTCCGACGCTGCACACACGCTGAGAAGGGCGTGTGGATCGACGTGATGTGCCTACTGCACGACTCGGAGGAATACGGCGTTCTGCGCTGGCCGCTCAAGGAGATCGCACAGGCGATCGGCGCGCCGCTCGTGACGCTCAGGGCCATCGTCAGCAAGGGCGTGTTGAAGGGCGCCGACAACGGGCAGCCGTGTACCGCGTGCATCTACGTGCCGCGCTCCGGCCGCCGTGACGGCGAGCCGGTGACGTTGGTTGCCGAGCAGGAAGGGCCGATCTGGTACTCGTCGCGGATGGTCAAGGACGAGTACGTGCGTTCGGTTCGTGGCGAGTCGTCGCGATTTCAGACCGACGACAGCGTATCGAAGGGTGCACCAAAGCCCCCCTTGGGTGATAGCACCAAAGCTTCACCAAAGCCCCCCTTAGGTGACGGCTCTTCATCTTCATCTTCATCTTCATCTTCAATAAAAACCATATCGTCACCTCGCGGTGACACGGCATCGCTCAACGGCTCCTCCGAGTTCGATCGCTTTTGGGATGTATGGCCGTCGACGGGCCGGAAGGTCGCAAAGGCCAAATGCCGGCAGAAATGGCGCTTGGCCTGTCTGGATGCCATCGCCGAGCAGGTAATCGGACACGTGGTGGCGATGAAAGCGACGCGGCAATGGCTGGACGGCTACGAGCCTGCGCCTCTGACATACCTCAATCAACGTCGCTGGGAAGACGAGTTGCCGCTTGGTGCTGGCGCGGCAAACGGCCAAGCCTTCGACCCTTGGGCGCCCGTGTCATGAGCCATCGCTATCCCTCCAACGGTGCCGCGCTCGTGTCCATGCGCCGAGCCGGCCGAGTGCCGGAGCTGCCGGTCCTCGTGACGCTTGCCGGGCCGCTGCGATTCGACAACGTGACTCTCTCGGCGGCCGCCGGCCAGCCCTTCGACTGGCGTCCTGTTGCCGCGCTCGACGTCGAGGTATTCGCGTCGGCGGATGTGTCATGGAGCGACCTGCTGCGCACGCTCGCCGACATCGCGGCCGCGGTACCCGACACGCTGGTGCTCACGTTCCGCGAAGGTCCGCGCGTGCACTGCGGCGAGCGGCGCAAGGTGCCTGGCGAGGACTTCGCGCTCTTCGACTGGTTCCCGATGGCGATAGCGCCGATGTGCTGGCCGGCATCGCGCACGCTGGCGCGCCGCCTGTTCGATGCCTTGGGCGACACGCTACCGAATCCCTATGACCACGCGTGCAAGCTCGTCGTGCAGCTTGCCGCCGACCGAAACGAAAACACCAAGGAGGTGAACTGATGGCTCGAACTATTCCCGATTCGATCGACTGGAACGCCTACGTCAATGACGCGGACGACGGTCGTGCCGATGTGCGCCCGGCATCTGAATTCATGGATGACGTTATCAGGATGTTCCACGGCACGGAGGAGGTGGCAGGCGACCCGTCGCCGTGGGCCTCGGTGGGCGACAACCTCAAGTTCCGCTCAGGCGAAGTAACGCTCTGGGCTGGCGTGAACGGACACGGCAAGTCCGGCGCGCTCGGCTACGTCATGTTGGATGCGATGGCGCTGGGTCGCCGCGCATGCATTGCATCACTCGAAATGCCAATGCAGGCGACTATGAGTCGGATGTGCACGCAGTCGGCCGGCGGCGCATCGCCATCCATCGACTACATCACGAAGTTCCACCGCTGGACCGATGCGCGCCTCTGGCTGTACGGGCATCGGGGTGCGATGACGAGGGACCGAATGGTCGCGGTCACGCGGTACTGCCGGAAGGAATTGGGCGTCGACCACATGGTCATCGACAGTCTCATGAAGTGCGGCATGGCGCCGGACGATTACGCCGGGCAGGCGCGCTTCGTCGATTCGCTTTGCGTGTTGGCTCGAGATACCGGCGTGCATATCCATCTCGTGCATCACATTCGCAAGGGCGACACCGAGAAATCTGCGCCGGACAAGTTCGATATCAAGGGCGCGGGTGAAATCACCGATCTCGTCGACAACGTGCTCATCGTCCATCGCAACAAGCATAAGGAAAACAGCGTTCAGGCGGCGCGTCAGCTTCAGGACGAGGCGAAACGAGCCGCGAAGATTGAAGAGCTGCGTCGCGTTCCCGACGTGCTCCTGCTCTGCGAGAAGCAGCGCCACTTCGCTTGGGAGGGGCCGACGCGACTTTGGTTCGACAAAGCGAGCCAGCAGCTCAGAGATGACCCAAACGCGCCGGGCCGGTATCTGGATCTCGCTTCCGGTACATGGAAGCACGAGTGGAAGCGGTAATGGCTCTGGTCGGTGAGGCTGAATTTAGCAGGGGGAAATCAGGGCGATGACCCAGTTCAAGAAGGGGCAGAGCGGCAATCCGGCCGGCAAGCCGAGGGGCACTCGCGACAAGCGCACTGCACTGCGCGAACTACTCCAGCCGCACGCCGCTGACCTGGTGGCGAAAGCGGTCGAGCTTGCCAAGGCGGGCGATACGACTGCGTTGCGCATCTGCATCGACCGGTGCATCCCGGCGATCAAGGCGAAGGATCAGCCAATCAGCCTCAAGAGCTTGGGTGGCTCGCCAGCGCAGATGGGCGAAACAGTTTTACGGGCGATGGCGGCGGGAGAGATCACGCCCGATGAGGCAGCCGCAGTGATGCAGGTCGTTACCGCGCAGATGAGGATTGTCGAGGTCGATGATCTTGTGAAACGCATCGAGGCTTTGGAGGGCAACGGCGATGGCGAGCAACAACAATCTTAAGGCGCGCGTTGCGTGCTTGGAACAACGACGGGACACGAGTGATCCGCCGATCATCATTCGCCGAATCATCGCTTCGGAAGACGAAAGCTATTTCGACGGCGTTACGGTCAATGGGGCCTATATGCCGTGCGCGGCGGGTCAATCTGCATCCGAATTGGAGCAAGAGGTGATCGCGGGAATCAAGCGTCAACGCGTAGCAGGCAGGTTTCTCGTTCGCAAGGTGAGGGCAGGCGCCGTAACCAGCGCGGGGCAACAAGCTGAATCGTGATCATTGGAGAGCAATGCAATGGCAAACATCAACCTCAGAACGCGCGTTGAGCGCCTTGAGCAACGGCAGCCTGAGTCGTACGCCGTAGACACGATTGTGATTACTGACCTCGAGGATAAGGACTGCCTCCCGCACCTCATTTGGACGCTTGGACGTAGCGGCTTTGAGGAAGTCCCCGAAGGGACGACGTGGGCGAACGTTCAATGTGGGGCGATTGGAGGTGGCAAATGAAAGATGCAGACGAACAAATCCAGCTTGCGAATATGGAGCTTGTGTTGAACGTCGCGCTGGCTCAATTGAGGGTCATCCATGCGCACATACAACCGGTGGCAGACCAATTTGACGAATCGAGCGAGGAGCGCCGGTATCTGATGGCTGGTGTCGTTGAAATGGTGAACCTCCACGGCTACCTGACGAATCGCCTCAACGAATTGACGACGGGAATAGCAGATCCTGTCGAGGCGGCGAAGGTCATTGTCGATGGAGCAAAGCGATGCGCACAGCAGATGCAAACCGATGCTGATGCCGACAAGGCATTGCTTCAGCGGGACGCTGATGGTGAGTGTTCGGACATCTTGATTCATTAACAGGGGAATCTCATGGGACTGTTGGACGCTCTTTCTACGAGCAGCGAATCGGATCAGGTGCCTGCGTTCGGAGGAGGCCTGATGGGAATGATGGCGAATCCGAACACCGCCGGCCTGATGGGCATGGCTGGCGCGCTGTTGCAAGCGTCGGGTGCATCCAGACTGCCCGTGACGAACGGCGCGGCACTGGGCATGGGGTTGCAGGGAGGCATGCAGGGTGCCCAGGACGCCTTCGCAATGCAACGGCAACTGATGGGGTTGCGGATGGTGCAGGGACTGATGGCCGGGAACACAAACGCGGCTGCTGCGCCGACCGCCACGCAAGAATCCGTCGCTCCCGCACCGGCCCTTGTCGGTTCGGCAAACGTGCCCGGTTTGTCCGGCATCTCGGCCGGAATGGGGGCATACGCGTCCTCTCCGCAAGTGGCAGCGGACTCCGCGGCTTCCCTCTATCCGACGCAAGCGCAGGCGACGGATTCGAATGTCAGACGCATCCTGAACCAGGGATTGGGACTCAGCATGTTCGGTGTGCCCGGAGGGATAGATTACGCAAAGGCGCAGCTTCAGTACGATCCATCGGTACAGATGGCATTGCCGACGGACGTCCAGCGCAATGCAGCCGCCGCGTATGGCAATGGGACGCCCGAATATCAGAATGCACTGCGCGGCATCCTGACGAAGGACGGAATCGTCTCGCTGCGCCCTGGCGCGCCATTCGTTATGAATGGCAAGCTCGTGACTACGCCTGGTGCGGCACCCGCCGGGTACATGAACAGCTACGACAATGGGACCGGCCAATGGTCGGTCACGCCAGTTGCGGGCGGCACGGAGGCGGTTCGCGGTAGTTCGGCCGCGCAGGCTGGCGGCAAGGCGCAGTACAACCTGCAACAGGTCTGGGACCCGTCGGCGAATGGCGGTCAGGGCGGCTTCGTTTTCCAGTCCACTGCAAATGTTGCAGACGCGTCGAATGGCGCTGTGCCTGGTGTACCGACAGGTGGTCTGGCAGGGATCTTTGCTCAGCAGGAGACGAACGGCGGCAAGACCGACCCCAGCAATCCATTCCAGATTCAGCAGGCAACGTTTAACCGCTTTGCACAGCCCGGAGAGTCGTGGAACAACGTCGCCGATCGTAATACGGTCGCGCAACGGATGCTGACCCAGTTCAATCAGCAATACGGTGGTGATCTTGGGCGTATTGCGACGGCATACTTCTCTGGTGAGGGCAACGTCGCCCCTCCTGGCAGCGCTACGCCATTCATCCATAACGTCTCAGATAGCAACGGCAAGACCGTAGCATCTTATGTTGGCGATATTCTGGGTCGTTCTGGCGGGATGGCTCAAGGGCAGCAACATGCACCTATGGCTGCTCAGCCGCCCCTTGGCGCCCAAGCCGACGCCACGGCACAGGCGAAAGGCCAAGTCGACACCATGAACGCCTCGTACAAGGAGACGCGACAAGCCCGGTCCACCGGTCAGTATGCGCTGACGATGCTCGACGACATGTCGAACTTTGCCCAGACGAAGAGCCCGGCACTCGCGAACAAGCTGTACAACGTGCAGGGCATCTTCTCGTCGGACGCCCAGTTGTTCGACAAAGCGCGCGACAACCTCATTACGCAGGTATCGAACTCGAGCGGCATGAGTACTGACGCTGCCCGAGCGATCGTCAATGGCGCTATCCCGTCGTATGGCATGAATCCGCAGGCAATCCAGACTGGCCTCGGCCAGATCAAGGCGCAGGTGCAGATGCGGATGGTCAAAGGCGACTATCTCTCGGACGCGTACGCCAACGGTAATGCGCAGGCGTACAACCAGCGCGAAAACCAGTTCGACCAGATGATGACGCCCGCCGCCGCGGCAATCATCAAGATGCCACCAGGTCTAACCCGCAATCAGGCAATCGCCGCTGCCAAGAACAATCCGCAAGACGCACAGGCCCTCCGCTGGGGCTTGAACGTCGGTCTGTTGCGCTAAGGAGGTCGCCATGCCCTACCAATACGGCTTCATCACTCCCGGCGCTGGTGCAGGAGCGCAACTACCGCAAATGCCCGCGAGCGGCGCTGACCCGCTCGATGCATTCATCTCGTCCCAGGGCGGTCTGACGCAATCGGGCGGCAGGTCCTCCAAGAATACCGCGGCAACGCCGCCAGCTAACGCTGCGGACCCGCTGGACACCTTCATCGCGTCGCAGGGGGGCTTGCCAAAACCAACCGCGCCTGCGGCTCATTCCACGTCCTCGGGTCTTGCTCAAGACCTCGCGGCAGGCGGTGCGTCGCCTGACACGTGGAGCAATCTGCAGCAGATCGGCTCGGGCGCTTGGCACGGCATTTCGAGTCTCGCGAGCAACGCCGCCAACCTCGTCGAAAAGGGCATCGCCGCTGGTGCCAACGCGATTCCCGGCGTGCGCGGTTCGACGGTGGGCAACTGGTTGACCAACACCGCAAACAGCGACGTCGGAGCGCAGATCGCGGCTGACAGACAGTTCAGGCAATCGGCGTCGCCCGGGACGCAGGCATCAGCCATTGTGGCGCCGATGCTGCTGCCGATGGGCGGCGCGTTGCGCGTTGGCAATGTGATTCGGGATGGCATTTCCGCGCTTCCAGCGATGGGCGGCACAGTCGGTCGGATGGTTGGGGCTGGCATTGGGAATGCCGCGACTGGCGCCGCGCTTTCAGCGGGCACGGCGATAGATCCCAATCAACCGTATTGGCCTCAGGTTGGGCGCAATGCCGCAGTGGGCGCTGGTATGGGTGTCGCCGCACCGGCCATCATTGGGGGCTTGCTTGGAGCAGGCCGTGCTGCTTATAACGCAGCGATGCCGCTGCTGAATCCACGCGGCTACGTTGGGCAGCAATTCGCCGATGCAATCGGAAATGATGCTGCACAGGTGGCGACCAATATCCGCAACGCACCGGTATATGTGCCTGGTTCGATGCCGACGACCGCTCAGGTCGGGGCGACACCCTTCTTGGCCCAGACAGAGAAGGCTATGGCGAACAGCAATCCGGCCTTCAAGACGGCACTTGAACAGCGCAACATCGACAACAATGATGCGCGATGGGGCGCTCTTATGGGGGTGGCCGGGACCCCGGCCGACTTGCAAGCAGCTCAAGCTGCGCGCGAGGCTGCGGCGACGCCGCTCTATCAATCGGCGCACCAAGCAACCGCCAACGTAGGGCCGGCGTTCATGCGCTATGCACAGATTCCGGAGATGCAGGAGGCCATGCAGCGGGCGAATCAGATCGCATCTCTCGATGCGGCAGTAGGGCGCGGGGTGGCGCCAGTATGGCCGCTAGAGGGAGGGAGTCGGCAGATTAACGGGGCTGCACTGGACTACACGAGCCGCGCGCTTGGCGACATGATCAATGAGGCGCAGCGGCAAGGCACGTCGACGCGCGTTGGGGCGCTTACGGCTCTGAAGAGCGATGTCGACAACTGGATGACGCGATATGTTCCGGGTGTTCAGCAGGCTCGCGCTGCTTATGCGGCTGGCAGTGTGCCCATCAACACGATGCAGGTGGGTCAACAGATTGCGAACGGCTTGGGAACCAGATCTATGAATGCCGGCCAGGTGCCGCAGATCCAGTTGATGCCCTATCGATCCGCGTTGACGAGAGCAATGAGTGGAGCGGATTTCGGTATTGACGCGAATGCATTGAATACCCTGCAAGGAATCGGGCAGGATTTGCAGCGTGCTACGGTTTCCAACTCGATTCGTTCGCCTGGGAGCGATACGGCTTACAACCTCGCTACTAATGGTTGGCTGGCCCGACAGTTGTATGGGCGAAATTTCCAAGGTGGCGCAGTCGGGAGTGTTCTTGGAAATGCAGCTCAGGCCGCGGGTGCTGCTGGCGGCGCGGCGTTCTTCGGGCCGGCCGGGGCTGGAGTAGGCTCGGCACTTGGGAGTGGTATTGGTGGCTTGCTGAATGGCTCTCGGGTCGGCACACGGTTGAACGGGCAACTGGCCGGGCTGCTGCTCAATCCCCAAGAGTTCCTGCCGTATCTCGATGCTCGCGCTGTCGGCGCACCCGCCCCAGTTACCGGAGGATTGATGCAAGGATTGTCCGGACGTCTGCAATACATGCCGGCGCTCGCTGTTCCGCAGCTCGCTGGTCCTCAAGGAAATCTGTAGCCAGCAGAGTGACCGGCCTATCGCTATCGTCCCCAGCGGGAGCCGCGGCCGGTCAACTTTGGTACTTCCTGCACTTCCGTCAGCTCGCCTTCGATTGTCATTGGTTGCTCAGCGACGAGGGGTGCCGAATTCTTGGATTCCTCGTCGATCACATCCCAGTCCAGTGCCGGGGGCTTTAGCTCGGGCTCTGGCTTCTTGGCCAACAGCGGGACCAGACCGATCAACCCGAAGAGAATTGCTGCGCCGATGTAGATGAACACGCGGTCAGTAAGCGTGAAGCCGGCTGCACTCGTCGCAGCGGCGGTTCCGGCAATGGCAGGGGCGAGGCTCATGAGGTATATCCCAGACGATCCCACTCAGGATAGGCGACGGAGAAACATGCCGCAACGCGGATCGAGATCCGCCGAGCGTCCATGACCGGCGGCCCCGTCGTCTACCGTCCCACCTGCGGTAACGACAATACGAACTGACCGGCAACCTCCTCTGCAATGGCAAAGGCCAGATCGTGTCGCCGGTAACCTTCGTCCGGTTCGCAAGTTTTACGCTGCGCCTCGAGCGAGTTTTCCGGCAGCCCCGTCGGAACAGCCGTGATTCGAAAGCCAAAGATCTCCGGGCGGCCGTTCGTGCCGGCGAACCCGTGGTTCTTCACTTCGACATAGAGATATACGTCGTAACCGTTGATGTTCCGATAGAACATGGTCGTGCTCCAAGTAGGGGGCTCCTAGAGAGTACACGCTTCCCAGTAAGGAAAATCCTCAGTGGTCGCGTTCAAGAGTGAGGGCTACCACTGCGACCTATTAGCGGCTGGAACTGGCGGTGCGAGCCGGTGCGTGGCCGTGTTACGGCACCGGCCACGGGTAGGACGGGTCGACTCGGGATAAGTTGAAACGCGCGCAGTCAAGGTCGTCCTTGCTGAACAGCGGCGCGAATTGGGGTTCAAGCATGATGCGTTCAAACGATAGGTGTAGCGCATTGTGCTTTGCCAGGTTTTTGAGCCCACTCTTGATGGAGCCCTGCGTGACGAGGTGTTTGGCCAAGCTGACGGGCGGCTTCGTTGCCATCATGCCTTCAATGGTCGCCGTAACGTATTTTTCTCGAAGAGATATTTCCATCGCTTCGCGGATGCGTGCGCCGAATTCGCGGGCCAGTGCGTCGTGCGAGATAGTGGTCGAGTCAGGTGTTTCGCTGGCTGAGTGCGTGCGGGGGGCGGCATCGGCCGCTTGTCGCGCGACCTTGCCTAGCGCTTGAAGGAACGCGGGCAGGCGCGGTAGCGTGCTGTCGACCGACCAAGTTTCTTGATTGTAAAGAAATTCTGGAAATTCGCCTGAGTTCAGCACGGCATAGAGTGCTTGCACTGCGGCGTCGGTCAGCTCGAATGGAGGCGGCAACTCGGCTCGACCAATTCGCTCAACTGCAGCTTTCGTATAGGGCGCCTCATGCGCTCCTCCCTCGATCACCTCGTCGATATGTTGCCAGTACGGGCGGCAGCGCTCATCTGGGTGTCCGTCAACGCGCGGTACCCAACAGAGAATCCAGCGGTCGGGTTGCACCGTGTCGGATTCGAGAAACGACACTGTGCTGTTGACCGTCCCGTGCGAGACGATCTGATCGGTATAGGTGATTTTGCCGGACACCCAGCACACATAGATTTCATCGGTGGACATAGGCCGGTAGGCGTCCAACGTCGTGGCTTTCGCATCATTGCGAATCACGCCCTGCTTGATCGCGCGATCCCACTTCGCACGTAGCTCGGCTAGGCGTGCGAGTTTGGCCTCGGTAGTCGGATAGGCCATGTCGGCCTGTTGGCGATAGTCGTCCAGCCGCGCGCGCAATTCGGCCAGCGCCGGCGCATCGTCGACAATGAATCCCGCTTCTTGCAAGCCTTCAGCACTGAGGCCGTTGGCCGTGAGGTTGAAGCTGCCGACCGCTGCGCCGCGCTCGCCGAGGTAAATCTTGGCGTGCAGGTTGTCGAGGAAATGAACTTGCTCCCAGCCAACCACCTCGGCGATCTCGACGATCGCCGCAGGGTTCGTACCGACCGTCGGCGACAGCACGATGTCCTTGAGGTTCTCGGGAACGATATAGGTTTTCCAGTCGATGCCGACATAGGCGACTGCGATATGACTTGGCGAAATCTCGCGCAGCCCGCGCTGAATGTCGCTGCCGTGAATGAACTTCATGATGAGCAACCCCGTATGGCTCGAATTGTTGTAGTGGCCTAGATGGACCTGTCGTCGATCGTCACGATGACGGGCTGCCGGCGCGCTATGGCTAATGCAACCGACGCGATACGTTACTACCGCTTGTGTCCAAACTACAACGTGCTGTCTTGTCGTCGACTGTGGCGTCACTTTGCGAATCGGCGGGTAAAGCGACGCCCATCAGAAAACGTTGCGTGCGTCACTCTGTAGACGTGACAGCCATTCTCGAGCGCGAGACGGGGACCGTCGAAAAACTGTTGCCAAGCGGTGCAGGCGTCGCTAATCTGGCTTCACACCTAGCCCGGGTTAAAGGGCATCGACTGCAGGACCTAGCTGTTGAACAGCCATATGTAAGCCCGCTCTGCGGGCACGGTGACTTGATCACCGAATTGACTGAGTAGGGCCCACGCCCAAAATCCGTCCATCGTTTCCTGATGGGCTCGTGACTGCTTCGCCAATAGGCGAGCTTCCGCCGCTTTTCGCGTTCTGCGAAAGGCGCGCTATGCAATCCCCGTATGCCGCTCCCGCGGCAATCAATCCGTGACGTGCGCTCCCCAGCGCTAACGCCGTGCCTTGTCGCGTCCGTCTCAATCGTCCTCGTGGCGATCGACGGCGCGCTCGGCCTCGGCGTCTGAAATCTCGTGCCGACTCGCTCGGCACGCATCAATTCGCGCGGTCGGGGCATTGGCGCCCCCCGATCGGTCGCACAGCCAAAACACGGATCAAACGGGGGAAGCGTCTTCCCGCCACGCGTCGAACCTCATCGGGTTCATGCGTGCGGGCTGCGCCGGCTTGCTGGCGTAGAACGCTCCCAATCTCACCAGGCCGAGGCTCGTGCCCCCGTTTGTTGTCTCCCGGCTGCATTTTCGCGGCCCCGTCCAGCGGACAGGGAGACAACCGGGGGTCGAGCCTCACGTCATGGATTCGGGGTACGCATGTCGCACAAATCTCTCACGGCCGACCTGTGCCGTGCTGCGCGCGGGGCGCGTGGCAAACAGGCAAACTCGACCTCCAACGGTCGGGAGAAGTCGCTCGCGCGTTTCGCGCGTTTTCTGTGGGACATGGGCTTTCAGGTTCATACGACCGGTCAGCTCAAAGAGAAGCATCTGATGGCTTGGTCGAACGACATGACGGGCCGAGGATGCTCGAAGCGGACGGCCGTCAACAACATGACGCACATCCGAACGGCGCTCGAAGGGATCGGTCGCCGGCCGTTTGCTGACAAGATGAGCAATGCGGCGCTCGGTCTGTCGGGTGCGAGCCGGGCCGGCACGAAGCGGCCGATGATGCGTGACGAGCTGGAGCCGTACCGCGCCGCCGTTGCTGCGATCGACCCAGGTATCGCGGTTGTGCTCGAGCTGCAATTCGAACTTGGGCTGCGAGCGAGGGAGGCGGTTCAAAGCATCAAATCGCTGGCTGATTGGCGGCGCGCGCTTTCGAGTCCGATCGGGGATGGCTTTGTGACCATCATTCACGGGACGAAAGGAGGCAAGACACGACGGAGCCCGCCATTGGATCGGCAGCGCGCCGCCGAGTTGGTGGAGCGTGCGATTGGACTGTCGAACGAGTATGGCGGGAAGCTGGTCCGCAAGCCGGATCTGAAGCGGGCGATGGAGCGTTACCACTATGTCGTGCGCAAGGTCGGCATGACCGATGAGCGCGCGCCGCACAGCCTCCGGTACGCGTATGCGACCGAACACCTGGAGCGGCAGAAGGCAGCCGGCGTATCGCGCCGGGAGGCGGCCGCTGGGGTGTCGACATGGCTCGGCCACGGGGACGGCCGCGGGACGTGGGTGGAGCGCGTCTATGGGCGTGAGGTGCTGGCAGGTGCGGAGGTGCGCCATGCATAAGCACGTCGACACGCTGCCCGAGGTGGGGCACTCGCGCTGGAGGCAAATCGCTCCGTTTGTGGGCGTGTGCCGAGAGACATGGCGAAAGCTCTGTTTGGCTGGACGCGCACCTAAACCGATTCAACTATCTCCGAGGTGCACGGTGTGGAAGAACAGCGAGATCCACGCGTATCTGAGAGACCCGATGCACTACGGGGACTTCAGATAGTTTCGATTGTTGCCGATGTATAGGCAGGAGACGGGCCGGAGTGGATCGTTGGGCCGGTAAGTAGACGAAATAGGCTTGATGCTCAGTGATGGTGTGACGAAGTGCAAAGAGATTGGAGCAATGGGGCTGTATAAAAAAGGGGGGCGATCATGCGACGCCGTCCCCCAAGAGGGACTTGACTTTTGACAATTGCTTTTTAAACCCAAGATGGGTACACTGCCCACGAACGCGGGGGCAAATTTTTTTGGTTTGTCAAGAGTTGACATCTGACTTTCACACAAGAGCGGCCAACGAGTCGGTTCGACGCGCGAGAAAGGCGAAAAATAAGGAGAAGATTGATGAGTGCACCGAGTCTTGAGTACAAGCAAGCGCGGTACCTGGATTACGGATTTCTTGCGGCTAAGGCTGAGCAGGCCGCGGAAGGGCTCATCGAGGATCGAGATCTGTCCGATGACGAACGCAACGTTCTGCGCGCAGGCAGTGAATTTCTCGAGCGTGTTGCCACGGGTGCGCGTGTTCTGACGCATGGTGATTACCGAGTGCAAAATCTTACTGGCGCGATGGAAGCGCTGGAACTTGCGGTCGATCCCATCGAGCATTTGGGCCAAATGATCCAGGACGCAGACATATCTGCCCTGTTGCAAGATGTTGCACGGACGGTTACCGAAAATAGCGCCCGCGCTGATCGTCATGCACTGACTACCGAAGACAAAGGGAAGGTCGATATCTATCGGACTTTCTTTGACCAGTTCTATCTTTTTATTCGTGCTCAAATGAATGAGATGAATAAGGAGCCGCTCCTTGGTGGGCGTAGTCGGTTTGGCGCGCAGGTCGGTCGGATCGCGTAAATATGGTTCTTCAAGATGACAACGCGTACTTCAAAGTACGCGTGGCTGTGCTCGTCAACAGCCTGAAAAATCGCTTTGATGAACTCACATCACGGGACTTCCCCAATTCATCGCCGAACGAGGTCATCGCTCTAATCAAGCAAGCCTTGACGGCTATTGGCGAGCAGGTAAAGGTCGCGGACGGAAAAATTCTGCCGTTGATATTCTCTCTGTTGCGGACTTATCAAGAGGTGCTTTCGTACCTCGATAACGCCCATACGGAGCAAACGCCGCGTGGATTGGTTCGGATTTTACGAGATCTCTTAAATAGAGTGAGCGCAGGGGCTCGCTTTGTCGCATCGCCGCAGTCGGCATACAACTACGGAATTGTTGACGTTCAGCCCTATCTGGTTACTCCGTTGACGAATCTGCTGCCAGCATCCGAATTGCATGCTTTGCCGCCGATTTCTCTGTCGCGAATTCATCTCATCTTATTTCCGCGGGCTGAGCGGGATAATATCCTTGTGCATGCAGTGTTTGGTCATGAAATTGGCCATTTGATTGCTACGGAGTTTTTAAGCGAAGAAGAGAATGAGCCTGATTTTCAAACCGGATTTCAATCTGTTTTAGAGCAAATTAGCAAGACCGATCCGGCCCCTCCTGAAACGGACCCGATGGCGGTTTTGCGACGTCGGGCTGAGATAGCTAATCGTGTGGCTCAGATTCGGAAAAGAGCCATGGAAGAGCTGATTTCGGACTATGTTGGAGCGATGTTGTTCGGGCCAAGCGCATTGCTCGCTTCGTACGAAATATTCTTGCTGAACCCGATCGACTTAGTTCCGTCTGGCTCGGATCTATATCCGCCTTCTCGCTATAGACTTCGCTTTTTGTTGGATGCTATTGAGAAAGAGGGATTTATCAACGCCCTTACGCAATGTGGGGCGGCAGATGCGAGTTGCTCTGCTCATATGGCAAGTGCGCTGACACATTTTCAGCGGATTGCTGCAATTGTTGCTGATCAGACCGACTTGAATGCCTTGAAGTCGGATGTACTTATAGATGCTGCGTACGGTTGGGTTAAAAATTCGCTTGAAAAGGCAAAGGCATTTGTCAGGAAAAGGCTCGATCAAGATCTGATATATCCAGTCGATGCATTTCGGGGCGAGGTTCCGGAGCTTATCGGTCGCCTCGTATTGAATGTCCCGCCGAGCGAACTTGGTATATATCCGAAGGTGACATTGCCAACGTGGCAGAGTGCATTGTTGGCCGGGTGGTTTGTCCGAATTCATGGCAAACGACAGACCAACGATGGGGAGGTCATGTTTGGTGTGGCCGAACACGACGCCATTCAGAGACTAGTGCTGCGGGCCGTAGAGAACATCGGGCTACATAAGGAATATTTGGAGCACATGGCGGGTGCCGTATGAGCATTTTAGGAAAGGAACATCTCGTCTCCGCGCTATCTGAACCGGATATTTCCAAGAGGCTGATCATAAGCCCATTGCTCGATGAATCGCAGATCGGTCCGGGTTCGATCGATCTTAGGCTGGGCAACGAGTTTATCGTAACGCATCGTGGTAATTTGCCGTATCTCGACCCCGGCCGAAACATGGGGCTCGGTGACAAGCGTCGGTTTGAACACAAGCACTACGTCGAGCGTTCAGAGAGATTTTATTTGCATCCCAATGAACTCGTGCTTGCTGCAACTCTGGAGTATTTCAAGTTGCCGTCCCATCTTGGCGGCTATGTAACCTCTCGTTCGTCGTGGGGGCGAGCAGGACTGGTGATCGCGACTGCAGTGGCCGTCCACCCAGGATTTACTGGAACGGTGACGCTTGAGCTAGTGAACTTGGGCGAGGTTCCTTTAGTGTTGTACCCAGGGCTATGTGTCGCTCAATTCGTCTTCTTCAACTGTGAAGGAGGCGCAAACTACGATGGCAGGTTTGTCGGACAGATCAGCCCGCAGTCGAGTACGAAGAAGGTGCATGAAGAACGAGACTTGGCATTTTGGTGTAGTCAGGACCCAAGCCGTAACGCATAGCATATCGATTTATAGGTACACACTACGGTACACAAAGGCCCTGTTAAATCTACAGGGCCTTGTCGTATATGGGTCTGCGAGAAGTTGCTAGGTTTTGTATCGGATCCGAGGGTCGTTGACCTCGTGGGGTGCTGCTTCATCTGCCTGCATCGTATCGGCACGCCTCGTCATACCTCTGTACGCTCCGACAACTCGACGCAAGCCTCTCGTGAGGGCTCCGTCACGATGCTGACTATTTCGCAGCAGATTGTTCGCGTGGATGCTTGGGACTCCATGTTCGGACAATGTTTGGACCGATGTCGTGCTCCATGTTGGCGGGATTGCCAAGCCTGTATCAGCTCGCGCTTCCCATTCTTGTCCTATTTCCTCGTTCGTCTCGCTTGCGATGGATTACCGCCGGCTCAACGAACCCTCGTGTTGTTCGTTCACCACGGGTTCATGCTCATGGCAAGCCGTCTGCCCGTTGGTCTCCAGATCTAGTTGGCAATCGAGCACGCGGAATTCGCGCCGTATCGCATCTCGTTGCGCCACGACCAATTGTGCAAAGGGATGTAAGCGCTCGCCTCGTAGCTCACGTAGCCGACTCGAACGTAATGGGCTGGAGATTTCAGAGGACGGCGTATTTCGTTGACAGATAGACCTTAAGGGTCTAAATTGAGCCGCGTTGGGTAACGCTCCGCGTAGCCCGCTACCTCCGAAAGGAACGACATTATGAATAGCATCGTATTTGCGCGAATTCTGCGCGACCACGCTTATGGCCCTCAAATATTTCCCGCCGACGCCGGAAGACCTGCGTGCGCTGAAAGTGCGCCTCGGATTCACCGGCGAGCAGATGGCTCAGATGTTCGGATTGGCTGGCAACAGTCAGTGGCGAAAGTATACGGGGGGAGTCGAGCCGAGACCGATGTCGTTGCCGATGCTGTTCCTAGCGCTAGCGCTGCAGGATCGTTCCGCGACTGTCGACCAAGTGCTCGAGAAGTGTCGGCAGGTCGGCGCAACGATCGAGCTGGACGACGAGTAACCGCCGACGGTGCGCTTGCTGTTACCTTTCCGAATACACTTGCCAAATCTGCCGGTCCGATCGCCCTCATACCCAGTGTCTGGCGTAACACTCGGTCGCCGAAGCCCACGACTACTGTCACATCGGAGTT
Source organism: Burkholderia sp. KCJ3K979 (assembly GCF_016759955.1). Taxonomy (NCBI): domain Bacteria; kingdom Pseudomonadati; phylum Pseudomonadota; class Betaproteobacteria; order Burkholderiales; family Burkholderiaceae; genus Burkholderia; species Burkholderia sp. KCJ3K979. The sequence goes on along the minus strand of NZ_JACFYV010000004.1, from coordinate 66,224 downwards.
ATTCGAACTTGCCGGCATCCGCGCTGCAGAACACTGGCTGAATGTTCGCCCGACGGCGCGCCCGAGCCGGGGGTATCGGTCGATGTTCGAAAACCTCTTCGCTGGCTTCGGTCGAATCCCCTACCGCGCTGACGGCTGCGCAGCGTTCAAGCGCAGCATCGAGGCCGCAACTTGCACCGACTGTAAAGCCTCAGAGGTGTGCGCAATCTCCGCCACCGAAATCATTCTTCGCTGTTTGCTCGATGCAGTGGAGGCACACGCGTTTCTCGTGATTCCTGATATCTGGCCTCGGATGGGCGAGGCGGCGCGTTGCGTGCAAAATGCGGAGGCGCATCATGGCTCAAAATGATGACTCAACCTTATCTATCGAGGAGGCGCGCCGCGAACTGCTGCAGGCATCGCGTCAACTGAGCGTTCTGTTGCTCGATTTGTCGATGGATCCCGAACGAGTATTTGAACACTTTGCCGTACGCCGTGACGCCTTCTTCGAACTGTTGTCGGATCTGGGCGTCAAGGTCAATACGCGCCTGGAGGAAATGCTCCGTGAGTGAAAGCGTGAGCCTTCCCGTCGAAAAGCAGCTCGATGCCGCGCAAAGCAAAGTGAACGGCCCAGTGGGGTCGTTGTCGCTGTCAACGTCAATAGTCCTAAATACTCTTCGAAGACCTAGATCATGGACGGAATATTCACTGCGATAGTCGGCGTGCTTGGCGGCGGGATCGTAGGTACTGTGGCCGGTTTCCGTGCATCAGGGTCACCGGTCCTAGGGAGAGCTCGCCTGTATTTAAAGTTCGACATAGTCGAACTGTTGGGCGAGCCGTATCGATTCGATGCCCGACGCAATCTGATCAAAGATACGGAAAAGGATCCGCGCGGCGAGCGTCTCCACTACGAAACGCTCGCCGCGCTACAGGTCTTTCTGATGCATACCGAGCTGACGACGCCGGCTTGATTGCGCGACGGGCCGGAACGAGGCGTTCGGACCGACGTCTGCCTTAATCCCAATGACGGTGATGATGGTAATACCCACCCCCACCGTAATACCCGCCACCATCCGGCACCACGATACAGCCGCTCAACAACACGGCGACGCCGGCAATCAGCAAAAGGGCCTTCTTCATCGCGTTCACCTGCTCGGGTTCAATATGAAACCCAGCATAGCGAGCGGCCCCGGCCCAGGCTGTAAGCGATCGTATCCCCGCGCCGCAATCCGTAACGGCGGATTATTCCGGTCACAATGACCGTAACAATTGGCCAAACAGCAGACGTTTCAAGCGACGACGACCCGGTTTCGCCCCGCATCCTTCGCGCGATACAGTGCGGCATCGGCGGCTTCGATCAACGCGTCGGGGGTCGACAGATCGTCGGCCGACACGGTCGCGCAGCCGACGCTGACGCTCACGCGCCCGGCCGGCGAGTCGGGCATCGCGAGGTCGAGCCGCAGCACGGCTTCGCGCACTTCGTCAGCCACCACCCGCGCACCGCGCGCGCCGGTGTTCGGCAGCACGATGGCAAACTCCTCGCCGCCGTAGCGCGCGACGATATCGGCCGGCCGCCGCACCGCGCCGGCCAGTGCATTTGCGACGGCGATCAGGCACGCATCGCCCTTCACATGACCGAACGCGTCGTTGTACGCCTTGAAGCGGTCGACGTCGACCATCAGCAGCGACAGCGGTTCGCCCTGCCGCCGCGCCTGCAGGAACAGCGTGTGGAAATGATCGTTGAAGTGGCTGCGGTTGAACGCGCCCGTGAGTCCATCGCGCGCGGAAGAGCGGATCAGCGTCGCGTGCGCTTCGAACAGCTGCTGATACAGCATCGTCACTTCCCACGCGAGCACGCACACGAGCACGCCGGGCGTGAACATGCTGAACACGCGCGCGACATACCAGCCGACCGTGAAGCGGTTGGTGGACAGCAGGTTCAGCGTCGTATCGGTGAGGCAGGCGAGCACCGCGATCGCGAGCCACAGGTCGAGCGTCGTGCGCAGCCGGCCCGTGACCAGCACGGCGACGAGCGCCAGCACGTTGAGGACCCACACGACGAGCGCGATGCCGCTGACAGGCAGCACGGCTGTGTCGCGGGGCGGGTGGAATGCCGGTGGCAGCGACACGTTCAGCGCGAGCGCACACAGGAGCGCCGCCGCGATGGCCGGCCCGCCGACGAGCACGACGGTCCAGCGGCGCGTCTCTTTCGCGCCGACCGGGGCGCGCGTCAGCCGCTCGCGTGCGACCAGAGCAGCCATCACGAAGCACGGAAAGCCGGCATGCCAGAAGACCCACATCCACGCGGCGCTTTGCGGGCGCGCGCCGAGCAGGCCGTGCGGGGCGAACACGCCGGGGAAGGTGAGCAGCTGCAGCGCGACGGCGAGCGCGGTGAACGCATAGGCGCCGCCGAGCGCACCGAGCACGGGCTGGCGCGTGACGGTGAACTGCGCGCCGAGGAAGAACGCGGCGATGCCCGCGGTCGTGAACACGGTGAGCGCGCACATCGGCATGAACGGCTCGACGGCCGGCAGCGCGACGTTCGCGTGCGGCGCGGCGATCCCGAGCGTGAGCAGGATGACGAGCGCAGTCAGCGCGCCGAACCACAGCTGACGTTGCGTCGTGTGCTGGATCAGGATGCCTTCCATGGAGTCCCCCGGACACGCGTGCTCGAACGCCCGATCTTGCGCCGGGCGGCACGCCTGCCGATCGCGGCGCGACCGGTGCGGCCCGATCCTATCGCGTTATTGGTCGGCGCTCAAATGCCGAGCCCCGGGCCGAAGTTGCCGGCGACCCAGCGCGTGACGGCGTCGACGTCCGCGTAGTCCTGTTCGGGCAGGCCGTCGAGCATCGACAGGACTTCGTTGCTGGCGCCGGCGTCGCGCGCGGCATCGACGATCGCATCCTTGTTCGCCGGATAGCGGACGGCCGCCAGCACATCGGCGATCTGCAGGTCGATCGTTTCGTTCGGGATATCGTGCGGAGGAGTGGTGGGCTTGTCGTTCACGTCGGCGTCTCGCGGGTTGGGCGGGAATCGGATCGAAGCGCAAGGGGCGTGCCCGGCAGGTTACGCGGCCCGGGTCGCCCCGGCCGGCGCTTGTCGCGGATGGCGATGATCGACGTCAATGTCCGCGTCGCACGCGGCGCCACGGATGCTTCCAGTCGATGTGCGGTGCGTTCTCGTCGCGCGGATGCTGGCGGCGGTGCTCCTGCCACAGTTCGTCGGAAAACAGCGCAGCCACGATGACGAGCGGCAGCACGAGGAAAATTCCGAGGATGACTTGCTCGACCACGATAGCCTCCTTGCGGTGGCAGGAACCCTTGCTCCCATTCTAGGCTCTGAACTCCGCCCGCGTTCAATTTCTTACAGTGCGAAACGGGCCCGAACGCGGCCGCGCCGCGCGGGCGTTCCGCACGTGCGCCGGCCTCCAAAAGGACATGAACATGCAACTCCAGAACGATACCAACACGCTCGCGCTGCGGCCGCTGGAGCGCCAGGACCTGCGCTTCGTCCACGAACTGAACAACGACGCGAAGATCATGCGTTACTGGTTCGAGGAGCCGTACGAAACCTTCTCGGAACTGTCGCAACTGTACGACCGCCACGTACACGACCAGCGCGAGCGCCGTTTCGTCGCGGTCGATGCGCAGGGCGAACTGGTCGGCCTCGTCGAGCTGATCGAGCTCGACTACATCCACCGCCGCGGCGAGTTCCAGATCATCATCGCGCCGCAGCGCCAGGGGCGCGGCTATGCGGGCCAGGCGACGCGCCTCGCGATCGAGTACGCGTTCAAGGTGCTGAACATGCGCAAGCTGTACCTGATCGTCGATACGTCGAACGCGGCGGCGATTCACGTGTACGAGAAATGCGGATTCCAGCACGAGGCCGAATTGAAGGAAGAATTTTTCGGGAATGGCGTATATCACAACGCTTATCGGATGTGCATCTTCCAGCGCGATTATTTCGAGCGGCAGCAAACCGCCTGAATAAAGCAGGGTAAACGCCACACCGGTAAAAGCGCTTGCGACGAGGTTTCGCGAACGCCGAATACAGGCCGGGAACTACGGATAAATACGGATACGCTTATACCTGGCATTTTTCTTGTATCAGGTATTTGCGATTCCGCGCTGCGGTAAAGTCGAATCGTTTCGGATGACTTTATGTGCATCGCATCAAAATGATCCGGATAGCGAAATGGATTATCCAAACCGTTCAATCGCCGCATTGTAACTTTGCTGAAAGCCTTGCCTGGTAACGCTCTCCGCCCGGGCACGCGGGTCGATGCGCAGTTTGGCCGCACTTGCCGGCGGTGCCCGTTGCGCAAAAAGCAGCCTGCGCACGGGGTGCGACAATCCGCCGCTATTGCGGTCGCACAACAAATGTGCTTGCTATCGTTTACCGGTCTTCTAAAGTGAAAAACGCGGGTTCACGATCACCTTTAAACACATAGCTAACCCAGCCTGGTGCCCGCAAGCTTGGAGACAGAACATGATCAAGCGTACCGGTGTCCTTTTTGCCCTTGTCGGCGCATTTTGCGCTGTGTCGATTGCCCAGGCCGGCGGCGATTCGGCCGTCAAGCCGAAGCAGGAAATCCAGCTGACGAAGAACGCATGGGGCTGCCTGTCGAAAGACAATCTGGATTCCGTACTGAATCACGAACGTGACGGCAAGTCGCAGGCGAAGCAGCAGTACTTCGACGACTTCCGCTGCCTGTCGGTGCCGGAAGGCCAGCGTTTCCGCGTGGTGTCGGTCGATCAGGGCGACGTGCAGTTCGTCAGCGCCGACAACAGCGACCAGCAAGGCCTCTGGACCGATTCGCGCTTCGTCAAGCAGTAAGCATCCCTTCATCGCGCTGTCGCACGACGCGCGAGCGCGCCGGCTCGACCAGCCGGCGGCGCGAACCGATCACGGCCCGGCGCCTGCCGGGCCGTTGCGCTGTGGATTGCGCATCACGCACGCCGGACGGCGCGCATTCGGTATCATCACGGCCCGACCGAACCGAATGCCCGCCCGGGCCGTATCCGCATGGCGCTGAAATCCACGATCTACAAAGCCGAACTGCAAATCGCCGACATGGATCGGCATTACTACGCCGATCATGCGCTGACGGTGGCGCGCCATCCGTCGGAAACCGACGACCGGATGATGGTGCGCATCGTCGCGTTCGCGCTGTTCGCGCACGAGCGGCTCGAATTCTGCAAGGGGCTGTCGGACGTCGACGAGCCCGACCTGTGGCAGAAGGATCTGACGGGCGCGATCGACGTGTGGATCGAGGCCGGCCAGCCCGACGAACGGCGCATCTCGAAGGCGGCCGGCCGCGCCGGGCAGGTCACGGTCATCGCCTACGGCGGCAAGACGTCGGATATCTGGTGGCAGGGCGTGCGCAGCAAGGTCGAACGGCTACGCAACGTGCAGGTGCTGTCGCTCGCCGACGGCGTCGCGGCCGCGCTCGGGCGGCTCGCGGCGCGCACGATGCGCCTGCAGTGCACGGTGCAGGACGGCACCGCGTGGATCTCGAGCGCCGACCACGATCCGGTCGCGGTCGAGTGGACGGTGCTGAAGGCGCGCGAGGGCGCATAAGGGTCCGTACGGGCCCGTCAGGGCCCGCGCGCCGGCCGCGTTCAGCCGAGCGCGGCCGGCGGCCCCTTGAATTCGACCATGTTGCCTTCGGGATCGAACAGGTAGATCGACGGGCCGTAGCCGCCGGCGCCGTAGCGCTCGGCCGGCGCGCCGGGCCGCGCGCCATGCGCGGCGAAATGGGCGATCAGTGCGTCGGGATCGAACGGCTCGACGCGCAGGCACAGATGATCGAGGTTGCGCCCGGTGCCGGGCGGGCCGCTGTCGGGCCGGTCGATCGGGCCGCCAACCGTCAGCAGGTCGATCAGCGCGTCGCCGGCGCGCAGTTGCACGAGGCCCAGGTCGGGCTGTTCCTTCTCCACATGACAACCGACGGCATCGCAGTAAAAGCGCGTCATTGCCGCCATGTCGGTCACGCGCAGCACGATGTGATCGATTCCGCGGATGGTGGGCTTCATGGGCGGGACTCCTTCGCAGTCGACGAGCATCGAGTGTAGACGCATCGCGCCTGCGCTGCCGGCCGGAACGCGGCACAATCGACGGACGAAAAAAAGCCCGTTCACGCAGAGCGGAACGGGCTTAATCCATATCAGGAGGAGACATGGAGGAGACAGTTCCAACTATACACACGGCGATGGTGCGACGCAATATTCCGATTGCAAAAAAACGTCAGGACGGCGATTTGTCGCATCCGCACTGCAGCAAAACGGTGACGGGACGATGACGAAAACGGCGCTGGAGCAGCCGCCGCCACGTTTCGTCGGATTTGATCTTTGATAATGCGACCCCGTTCGCCGGCGCGAATCACAGAGCAAGATTCAGGGCGCGACGGCATGTGCCGATGGCTAGAGTAGGCACCATCTACACTAGAGAGTGCGAGGTTCAGATGAAAACCGCCTATCCGACCGATGATGCCCGCTGGGGCGCCGTGACCGAGCGCGATCCGCATGCGGACGGCGCGTTCTTCTATGCCGTCAGCACGACCGGCGTGTTCTGCCGCCCGACCTGCGCGTCGCGCCAGCCGCGCCGCGAGAACGTGTCCTTTTTCGCCGATACGGCGGCCGCGCGCGCGGCCGGCTTCCGGCCCTGCAAGCGTTGCCAGCCGGAAGGGCTGCCGCGCGAGCTGGAAATCGTCAATCGTGCATGCGCGGTGCTCGACGCGCACGCCGAGCGGCTCACGCTGCAGCAGTTGAGCGACGCCGTGCACGTGAGCCCGTTTCACCTGCAGCGGCTCTTCAAGCGTGTGGTCGGCGTGTCGCCGCGGCAGTACCAGGCCGCGCAGCGCGGCGCCGCGTTGCGGCAGGCGCTGCAAAGCGGGCAGCCGGTCACGCAGGCGGCCGTCGACGCGGGGTTCAACTCGCCGTCGCGGCTCTATGCGTCGGTGCCGCGCGAGTTGGGGATGGCGCCGTCCGCGTTCCGCCGCCAGGGCGCCGGCCTGCGGATCGACTATGCGACCGCGTCGACGTCGCTCGGCACGGTGCTCGTCGCCGCCACCGAGCAAGGCATCTGCCGGATCGCATTCGGCGACGACGCGGCGTCGCTCGTCGGCGAGCTGAACGACACGTTCGCCCGCGCCGAACTGGTCGAAGCGTCGGCCCGGCTCGCGCCGTTCGTCACGCAGATCCGCGCGTACCTCGACGGCACGCGGCAGGCGTTCGACCTGCCGCTCGACATCGCGCCGACCGCGTTCCAGCAGCGCGTGTGGGAAGCGCTGACGCATATCCCGTACGGCGAAACGCGGAGCTATTCGGAGATCGCCGAGGCGCTCGGCTCGCCGCGCGCGGTGCGGGCGGTCGCGTCCGCGTGCGCGTCGAATCCGGTCGCGCTCGCGATTCCGTGCCACCGCGTCGTGCAGAAGGGCGGCGCGCTCGCCGGCTATCGCTGGGGCGTGCGCCGCAAGGCGACGCTGCTCGCGGCCGAGGCGCGCCATGTTCACAACGATGAAGCCGAAGCCGAGACGGAGGGCAGTGCGGTTTGAGCATCGACACGACAACGATTACCTCCCTCGCGAACGGCGGCCCTGTGCCGCCGTCCGCGCAGATGGAGCTGCGCTACAAGGCGCCGTACGACTGGGCGCGCGTGCTGCGCTTCTTCAGCGGGCGCGCGATTCCCGGTGTCGAGCAGGTCGCGGACGGCGTGTATCGCCGCATCGTCGATCTGCACGGCGATGCGGGCCGACTCACCGTCACGAAACATCCGCGCAAGCATTGCCTGATCGCGACCGTCGAAGGGGCGGTCGCGCGTCACGTCGACAATGCGTTCGCCGCACGCGTCGCGACGATGTTCGACCTCGGCGCCGATCCGGCTGCGATCGGCGGCGGCCTCGCGCGCGATCCGTGGTTCGCGCCGCTCGTCGAGGCCGCGCCGGGGCTGCGCGTGCCGGGTGCGTGGTCGGGGTTCGAGCTGGCCGTGCGCGCGATCGTCGGCCAGCAGGTGAGCGTGAAGGCCGCGACGACGATCGTCGGCCGGCTCGTCGAACGGGCCGGCGAACGCGTGATTCATGAAGACGACGGCGCGCCCGCGTGGCGGTTCCCGACACCCGACGCGCTGGCCGCGTGCGATCTCGACAAGATCGGGATGCCCGGCAAGCGCGTGGCCGCGCTGACCGGCGTGGCGCGCGCGGTGGCGGCCGGCGACGTGCCGGTCGATCGCGCGCATGCCGATCTCGCGACGCTGCGCAGCGCGTGGCTCGATCTGCCCGGCATCGGCCCGTGGACCGTCGAATACATCGCGATGCGTGCATGGCGCGACCCGGACGCGTGGCCGGCATCCGACCTCGTGCTGATGCAGTCGATCGCCGCGCGCGACCCGGCGCTCGATCGGCTCGCCAGCCAGAAGCACCGCACCGAAGGCTGGCGGCCGTGGCGTGCGTATGCGGCGCTGCATCTGTGGAACGAAGTGGCCGACCGGGCAGGCGGCGCGCGCGGCGGGTAAGCACGCCGCGGCCGGGTGCGCCCGCAAGGAGGCAGCGCCGCAACCCGTCGCGCACGCGGTGCCGGCATGCGGCAAGCGCCGGGGCGTGACGCGGCGCCGTCACGGCGCTTCCGCCCCCTGCGGTGCCGGCCGAATGTAGCGCGTGCGATGCCTGCGCACGCGTCGTTTCCCGATCGATTCAGCGGTACGGTTGCACCTGCCGCCACCCGTTCGCCATTCACATTCCGTCCGACGAATTGCGGTGGCCGCCGTGCCGATCGGCTTCGTCGGGAACCGGGGATACGGGCCGGGACTGCCCCGCCCGCCCCGCCCGATCACCCGCTCAGGCCCGCGCGCCGTGCCCGCGGCCACCTCAAGCGCGGCTTCCGGCGAGATGTTAAAGTGCCCGCTACCAACGAAGCGACCAACAATCCAGCCGGCCGCGCGCGGCGTTCTGCGCGCGGCCGTCACGCACTTGCGTCTCCATGTCGAACACCATGACTCACCGCCAGTCCGAACTGCTGCTGAAACGCCTCGACGCGCTGAGCTCGGGCCCGACGCGGCAGCATCTGCCCGACGGCCTGCGCGGCATCGAGAAGGAAAGCCTGCGCGTGACGCGCGACGGGATGATCGCGTTCACGCCGCATCCGCGCGCGCTCGGTTCGGCGCTCACGCATCCGGCGCTGACGACCGACTATTCCGAAGCGCTGATCGAACTGATCACGCCCGCGGAGCGCGACGCCGCGCTCACGCTCGAACGCCTCGACGATCTGCATCGCTACGTCTATGCATCGCTCGGCGACGAGATCCTGTGGAACGATTCGATGCCCGGCCTGCTGCCGGCCGACGACCAGATCCCGATCGCCAATTACGGCACGTCGAACATCGGCCGCCTGAAGACGGTGTACCGCCGCGGACTCGCGTATCGCTATGGCCGCACGATGCAGTGCATCGCCGGCATCCACTACAACTACTCGCTGCACGAGGAAGTGTGGCGGCGCCTGCATGAGGAAGAAGAGTCGACGGCGACGCTCGTCGATTACCAGTCGGAACGCTATCTCGCGCAGATCCGCAACTTCCGCCGCCGCAGCTGGCTGCTGATGTATCTGTTCGGCGCGTCGCCGGTGCTCGACACGAAGTTCCTGCGCGGCAAGCCGCACAAGCTCGACACGTTCGACGCCGATACGCTGTACCGGCCGTATGCGACCAGCCTGCGCATGAGCGATCTCGGCTACTCGAACACGACGGCCCAGGCCGCGCTGCACGTCGACTACAACACGCTGCCGGGCTATCTCGACGCGCTGTCGAAGGCCGTGAGCGAGCCGTATCCGGCGTACGAGGCGATCGGCACGCATCGCGACGGCGAGTGGATCCAGATCAACACGAACGTGCTGCAGATCGAGAACGAGTTCTACTCGACGATCCGGCCGAAGCGTGTCACGTATTCGGGCGAGCGGCCGCTGCATGCGCTCGCGTCGCGCGGCGTGCAGTACATCGAAGTGCGCTGCCTCGACATCGACCCGTTCGAGCCGACCGGCATCGCGCTGGAGACCGCGCGCTTCATCGACGCGTTCCTGCTCGCGTGCGCGCTCGACGACAGCGCGCCGCTCGACTGCGACGCGTACAAGGAAGCGAACGCGAACTTCGGCAGCGTGACGCTGGACGGCCGCAAGCCGGGGCTCGCGCTGACGCGTGAAGGTCGATCGGTCACGCTGCAGCAGTGGGCCGATGAACTGATGGCCGATATCGAAATCGTCGGCCGCCGGCTCGACGAAATCCGCGGCGGCGACGAGCATGCACGCGCGATCGCCGCGCAGCGCGAGAAGCTCGCCGATCCGGAGCGCACGCCGTCGGCGCGCGTGCTACGCACGATGCGCGAGAACGGCCAGTCGTTCCTCGCGTTCGGGCTCGCCCAGAGCGAAGCGCATGCCGCGCATTTCCGCGCGCACCCGCCGTCGGCCGAGACGCTGCACACCGAGCAGGCGCTTGCCGCGAAGTCGCTGGCCGAGCAGGCCGAGCTCGAAGCGAAGGAGGCCGGATCGTTCGACGCATTCGTCGCCGCCTATCGCGCCTATACGCTGAACCGCTTCAGCGTGTGACGATCGCGCACGCGGCCGGCGCAGCGTGTGCCGCGCCGCTGCCGTGCGATCCATCCGGTTCCGTCGGTGAGCCGGTCAGTGATGCGCATACGTGCCGCGATCGACCGCGTGCGGCAGCGCCGGCTTGCCTGATTCCCCGGTCGCCCGGCCGTCGCTGCCGTAACCGGCAACGTCCCCTTCACCGCGCGCCTGCGCGGCACGCTGCATGACCGCCTGCATGTTCCGCGGAAAGTCGGGACTGCTTGCGAGGCTCGTCCGGTAGCCTGCGGCCTCCAGTTCCACGAGTTCCTGGCGGACTTGCGCGCGGGTGAGCGTCGACGCGGCTTGCGCGTGAGCGGCGAACGCCGCGCCGATCAGCACGAATGCGCATGCCGCGTGTTTCATCGTCTTCATCGTGTGTGCTCCGTGAGGTTCCGGTGCCGCGCCATCGCCGGCGCGGCCGGAAACGATGCAGCCAGTCTAGGCTTCGGAGGCCAAACGAAACATCCTCGTGGCTGGCAGTCACCTTTTCCGGCCGCGCAACATTGCGGGCGCCGGTGGGCCGTCGCGACGGGTTTCCTGTCGAACGCGCCAGCCGCGCGCCATCTGTCGGTCATCGCGCGGCGGCTGGCGCCTATCGGCTCGCCCGTATCGGGCTTCTCCCCCTTGTACAAGCGCGTCGCGCCTCCTAACCTCTTTTAAGCGACCGATCGGTTGGCCGCGCAACGTCGTTGCGTAAGCAAGCGCCTGATCGTGGCCGTGACTGCAGGACATCGCCTTGACCCGAACCCGGCGCATCGAGATGCGAAGCGGGTCGACTCTGGAGACACGATGAATCCCACCGACGCCCTACCGCCCGGCATCGTCTTCGCGCAACCGTTGACGCCCGTCGCCAATTCGCTGCTCCTGTCGTTCCTCGTCGCCGCGATCCCGATCGCGGTCGCGCTGATCGCGCTCGGCGTGCTGCGCCGCCCCGCGTGGCAGGCGTCGCTCGCCGGGCTCGTCGCGGGCCTCGCGGTGGCGATCGGCGCGTGGGGCATGCCGGCCGGGCTCGCGTTCAACGCGGTCGGCGCCGGCATGGCGCTCGCGGTCGTGCCGGTGATGTGGATCGTCTTCAACGCGCTGCTGCTGTACAACATCGCGGTGAAGTCGGGCCGCTTCGACCAGTTCCGGCAGTGGATGCTCGACAACCTGCCCGACGATCGCCGCCTCGTGCTGCTCGTCGTCGCGTTCTCGTTCGGCTGTCTGCTCGAAGGAATTTCCGGATTCGGCACGCCGGTCGCGATCACGAGCGCGCTGCTGATCGCGCTCGGCTTTCCCGCGCTCGAAGCGCTCACCTATACGCTGCTGTTCAACACGGCGCCGGTCGCGTTCGGCGCGCTCGGCGTGCCGATCACCGTGCTCGGCGCGGTCACGTCGCTGCCGCCCGCGACGCTCGCGCAGATGGTCGGCCGCCAGTTGCCGTTCTTCGCGCTGCTGCTGCCGTTCTACGTGGTCGGCGCGTACGGCGGGCTGCGCTCGATCGCGAAGCTGTGGCCGGCGTTGCTCGTGTCGGGCGGCAGCTTCGCGATCGCGCAGTTCGTCACGTCGAACTTCCTCGGCTACCAGCTCACCGACGTGCTGTCGTCGCTCACGTCGCTGATCGTGACGATCGGTTTCCTGCAGCTGTGGAAGCCGCAGCCCGATCCGCAATACGCGCTCGCGCGCAGCGTGCCGGCCGCTGCCGGCGCCGCGCGCGCGGGCTTCGGCGGCTGGCTGCCGTGGCTCGTCGTGTCGGTGGTCGTGATCGTGTGGGTGCACGCGAACATCGCGGCGATCGGCGACGTGAAGATCAAGTGGCCGGGCCTGCACAACGCCGTATACGTGTCGCTGTATCACAAGCCGTACGCGGCGATCTGGGATTTCCAGCCGCTCGGCACGGGCACCGCGATCCTCGTATCGGCAATCATCACGGCCGCGCTGACGCGCACCGGCCCCGGCGCGTTCGTCGAATGCGTGGTGAAGACGTGGCGGCAGACGTGGATCGCGATCGTCACCGTGATGATGATCGTCGGGCTCGCGTACCTGCTGAACTACTCGGGCATCAGCTATACGCTCGGCACCGGCGTCGCGTCCACCGGTGCGCTGTTCCCGCTGGTGTCGGCATCGCTCGGCTGGATCGCCGTGTTCCTGTCCGGCAGCGACACGTCGGGCAACGCGCTGTTCGGCAACCTGCAGGTCGTCGCCGCCCGGCAGCTCGGCCTCGATCCGGTGCTGATGGCCGCGACCAACTCGTCGGGCGGCGTGATGGGCAAGATGATCTCGCCGCAGAACATCGCGACGGGCGTGTCGACGACGGACCTGAAAGGGCAGGAGGGTGTCGTGTTCGCACGCACCTTCTGGCACAGCGTGATCCTCACGCTGTTGCTCGGCGTGCTGGTGTTCCTGCAGCAGCACGTGCTGACCTGGATGATTCCGGCGCTGCCGAAGTGACGCACGGCGCTGCGACAGAAGGAAGGCACGAGGAAGGCAACGAGGGAAGGCGCGGGAAAAGCGCCACGTAGTGTGCGGAAGCGGTGAACGCGCGGCGGCTCAGCGCGCGTTCGCCCGCCGCATCGTTCGTCCGGTTTCGATCGCGTCGGCAGCATCGACCACGTCGGCCGCTTCTCCGCCGCCCGGCAGGATGCACGCAAGGAACGCATCGATCGCGGGGCTCTGGCGGCGCGCTTTCAGGTAGTACACGTATTCGTCGATCGTCGTGTCGACGCCGCGCAGCGCGATCACGCGGAGGTCCGGATGACGTTCAGCCTCGCCGAGCGGAAACAGGCTCCCACCCACCCCATGCAGGATCGCCTCGCGAATCGCTTCGCGGCTGCCAATCTCGGCGACCGAGGTGGCCGCGACGCCGGCCGTCGCGAGGATCGTCTCCGTACAGCGGCGCGTGACCGACCCTTCCTCGCGCATCAGCAGCCGCACGTCGGCGAGCCGCGCCGGGTCGATCGAATCGAACCGCGCGAGCGGATGATGGCGGTGCACGACGAGCACGAGCGGATCGGTCGAGATCACCTTGCGTTCGAGGCCGTCGGCGTCGTTGCGCTGCGACGAGACCGCGAGATCGATGCGGAATTCCTGCAGCGCCTGCAGGATTTCCTCGGAGTTGCCGATCCGGCACGTGAGCGCGATCGACGGGTGCGCGCTCGAGAAGCGGCCGACCGCGTCCATGATGTAGTACGGGCCCGTCGCGCCGATCCGCAGGTGGCCTTCGAACAGGCCGCCGACGTTGCGCAGCATGATGTCGGCCTGCGCCTCGAGCGCGATCATCTTCTCGACGAGCGGCAGCAGCTCGATGCCCGTCTCGGTCACCTCGAGCTTGCGGCCGCTGCGGTAGAACAGTTCGACGCCGTACACCTGCTCGACCTGCCGGATCTGCGCGGCGATCGTCGGCTGGCTCACGCCCAGGTGGCGCGCGGCGCGCGTGATGCTGCCCTGCCGGACGGTCGCGTGGAACGCCTTCAGCTGATCGAACACGACTCGGCTTCTCCCCTCTTCATCGCGCGTCAGCGTAGCGCACGCATATGTCGGCCGGATGAAAGACGCGCCGTGCGAGACTTCGAAAAAAAGCTGGGGGTGACCGCAAGAAACCTGCGGGAACCGGTCACGGCCGGGACATGCCGGTGCGGGGTAATAACGGCGACGCCAGATCGCCGGCCCGCTCGCCCGGCGCCCCCACTCCCACCGACCACAGGTGCTCTTCATGTCTTCGAACAATCGACGCGATTTCCTGCGCCTCGCCGCGCAGTCGGCCGGCGCGATGGCCGCCTACGCGGGCTTCCCGCCCGCGATCCGCAATGCGCTGGCGATGCCGGCCGCCTATCGCACCGGCACGATCCGCGACGTGGAGCACGTCGTGATCTTCATGCAGGAAAACCGTTCGTTCGACCATTACTTCGGCGGGCTGCGCGGCGTGCGCGGTTTCAACGACCCGCGCCCGCACCTGCTGCCGAACGGCGCACCGGTGTGGCAACAGCCGCCGGCGTCGGTGTTCACGAAGAACTACCATTCGCGCGGGCTCGATCCGTCGGCGCCGTACGTGCTGCCGTTCTACCTCGACCCGAAGCAGACGACCGAATTCCAGCCGGGCACCAACCACGGCTGGAGCAGCGGCCACCTGTCCTGGAACAACGGCCAGTGGGACCAGTGGGTGAACCAGAAGCAGGACGTGCTGACGATGGGCTACCTGAAGCGCCAGGATCTCACGTACCACTACGCGCTCGCCGACGCGTTCACGATCTGCGATTCGTACTTCTGCTCCGCGCATGCCGACACGGCGCCGAACCGGATCTACCTGTGGACCGGCACGGTCGACTCGCGCAACGTCTACGGCAGCGCGCCGAACGGCCCGGGCATCGGCGAGCGCAACGACGTGAACGGCTACACGTGGACGACCTACGCCGAACGGCTCGAGAACGCGAAGATCAGCTGGAAGGTGTACCAGGGCGGCACCGGCATTCCGGGCGACCCGACCGACAACTACACCGACAACTCGCTGATGTTCTTCAAGCGCTTCCAGGTGAAGGAAGGCGCGAGCGGCCCGCTGGTCGACAAGGGCGCGTCGGACCATACGCTCGCCGAACTGAAGGCCGACGTGCAGGCCAACCGGCTGCCGCAGGTGTCGTGGATCGTGTCGCCGTACAAGTACAGCGAGCACCCGCAGGCGTCGCCGACCGACGGCGCGTTCTACATCAACATGGTGCTCGAGGCGCTGACGTCGAACCCGGAAGTGTGGGCGAAGACGGTGTTCATCCTGAACTACGACGAGAACGACGGGCTGTTCGACCACGTCGTGCCGCCGGTGCCGCCGGTCACGAGCGGCGTGGGCGGGCAGGGCATCGTGTCGTCGAACCTGCTGTCGAACCTCGGCGACGAGCTGCTCGACCTGAACAAGTACCCGGGCGAAATGAGCCCGCTCGTGCCGGGCGCCGACCCGGGCGGCATCCAGCCGATCGGCCTCGGGCCGCGCGTGCCGCTGATCATCATCTCGCCGTGGACGAAGGGCGGCTGGGTCTGCTCGGAGACGTTCGACCATACGTCGGTGCTGCGTTTCCTCGAAGCCCGTTTCGGCGTGAAGGAGCCGAACATCAGCGCGTGGCGCCGGTCGATCTGCGGCGACCTCACGTCGGCGTTCGACTTCTCCGCGCGTCCCGACACGCGCACGGTGAGCTTCACGGTGCCGCAGCACCTCGCCACCGCCGGCCAGGCGTACCAGGTGCCCGCGCAACAGTCGATGCCGGCGCAGGAGCCGGGCACGCGGCCGGCGCGTGCGCTGCCGTACGAGCTGTTCGTGCACAGCCGCGTGGGCGCGCATGACGACACCGTGTCGCTCGACTTCGCGAACACCGGCGACGCGGGCGCCGCGTTCTACGTGTACGACCGCCGCAACCCGGCGACGCCGCCGCGCCGCTACGCGGTGTCCGCGCGCGACCGCTTCGTCGACACGTGGAGCACGTCGGCCGCGCGCGGCGACTATCATCTCGCGGCCTACGGCCCGAACGGCTATCTGTGCGAGTTCCAGGGCAACACGCGGCTCGCCGCAGACGGCCGCCACGCGAACCCCGAAGCCAAGATCGGCTACGACGTGCGCAATCGCCACGTGTACCTGCAACTGCGCAACAGCGGGCGCGCGAGCTGCCGCGTGACGGTCGACAACGCGTACAGCCATGCGCATGCACGCACCTACACGCTGGCGCCGGGCGAGCGCATCGAGGCGCACTTCGAGCTGTCGTCGAGCCACGGCTGGTACGATCTGACGATTACCGCGACCACGCTGCGCGGCGGCGACGACAAGGTCGTGCGCCGCTTCGCGGGCCACGTCGAGACGGGCCGGCCGAGCCACAGCGATCCGGGGCCGGTGAAGCAGACGGCCTGACGGCGCGACGCGGCGGTCGTGCGAAGCGGGGCAGTTCGCCCGTAGCGCGCGACCACCGCGTGCCGGCTGCAGGCGGGTGGCGCTCCGCCCCGCAGGATTGGCTTTTGGAAACTGAAAACTGTTGACAATATTCGGGGCCGAGGGTATACAAGGATCATTCGCCGATATGGCGCCCTCGTTTTCATCCACAGCCCCCGCTGCCTGCCCGACCATGACTGCCCCGAACGCGCTCAGCGCCATCGAACTCCTGCAAAGCCAGTCGCTCGCGATGATCGTCCAGGACATGCTCGAGCGCGCGATCGTCTCCGGCGAATACGCGCCCGGCGAAAAGCTCAACGAAGTCGAGATTGCGACGAAGCTGAACGTGTCGCGCGGCCCGGTGCGCGAGGCGTTTCGCGCGCTGGAGCAGGCCGGCCTGCTGCGCAACGAGAAGAATCGCGGCGTGACCGTGCGGGTCGTGCCGCTGCGCGAGGCCGAGGAGATCTACGAAGTGCGCGCGATGCTCGACGAATCGGTCGCACGCGCGCTCGCGAAGCGCATCTCGCCCGATACGCTGAAGGTGCTGAAGGGCATCATCCAGTCGATGAAGGACGCCGCGAAGACGCACGACGTCACGCGCTATACCGAGCTGAACGTGCAGTTCCACGACGCGATGGTCGTCGGCGTCGGCAATACCCATCTCACCGATACCTACCGCCGGCTCGTGCGCCAGCTCGGCCTGCTGCGCCAGGCGGCGATCGAGGCCGAGGAGGATGCGATCGCCGTGTCGGCGGGCGAGCACGACAAGATCGTGCAGGCGCTCGCGGCCGGCGACGAGGACAAGGCCGTCGCGCTCGTGCGCGAGCACGTCGCGCACGGCCTCGCGCGGATGCGCCGTACGCACGACGAGCAGGGGCTGCCCGCGACGGGCAAGGCGGCGCGGGAGAAGGCCGGCGCGTAAGCGTCGGTCAATGCCCGCGCGGGCTGCCGCGCACCGGCAAAGGGACGCGTATCCGCGTCCCTTTTTCGTTGTAGGTTCCGCTCAACGCTTCGTCACGCCTTGTCGGCCTTCCCCGCCGCGCTCGCGAATTTCGCGAGCCACGTATCGACCACCGACGGCTGCCGGCTTTCGTCCTCCGCGCGCTCCTTGCGGCGGATCGCGTTGCGCACGACGTGCGCGCCGACATAGCGGATCGGCTCCGGCGGGAAATGGCCGAGCGGGCCGCGCACGATCGGGCTGCGCGTCCATGCGTTGTCGAGGCCGAGCACCAGCGACGACAGGATCTGCCCGCCCATGTAGGTCGGCCCGACGCCGTTGCCCGAATAGCCGAAGCCGTAGAACACGTTCGGCGCGTCGTCGAGGCGGCCGAAGAACGGGAAGCCCGTCACCGAACGATCCGACGGCCCGTTCCAGCTCGCGGTGATCGGCACGCCGGCGAGCGACGGGAAGAATTCGCGCAGGCTGCGCGTGAGCTGCGCCTCGTACGGCGAGCGGCGATCGAACACGGGCGCGATGCGGCTGCGCCACGAGAACGTGTTGCCGCCTTTGCCGAGCATCAGCCGCCCGTCGGCGGTCGTGCGGTAGTAGTACACGAAGATCCGCGAATCGAGCACCGATACGCCGTCCACGAGCCCGGTCCGCTCGAGCAGCTCCGGGCATTTCGCGGTGATCACCATGTCGCTCGACACCACCGCGATCGTCCGTTCGAACTGCGGGAAGCGGCTCGCCATCCACGCGTTGATCGCGAACACGAGCTTGCCGGCGCTCACGCTGCCGGACGGCGTGCGCACGACGACCGGCTGGCCGAGCGTGAAGTCGAGCATCGGCGTGCGCTCGTAGATGCGGATGCCCATTGCAAGCGCGACGCGGCGCAGCCCGCGTACGAGCTTGCCGGGATGCACGGTCGCGGCGATCGGCGAGTAGACGCCGTCGAGATTGCGCGCGGAGCCCGAGCGGCGTGCGACCTCGGCGGGCGGCAGCGGCTCGTAGCTGTGGATGCCGCACGCGGCGAGCGCGTCGAGCACCGGCGCGAGCGTGCCGACCTGCGCGCGCGACGTCGCGGTGTACAGCGTGCCGTCGAGCCGCAATTCGGCATCGATCTCGTGCGCGCGGCAGAAATCGGCGATGTGCTGCACGGCCGCTTCCGATGCCTTCACGAGCCGGATCGCCTCGGCTTCGCCGAACAGGCGCCGCAGCGTCAGGAATTTCGCGGACCACGTGAGCAGGCAGCCGCCGTTGCGGCCGCTCGCGCCCGCGCCGCACAGATCGGCCTCGAGGATCGCGATGTCGAGCGCAGGGTTGTGCTGCTTCGCCTGGATCGCGGTCCAGAGGCCCGTGAAGCCGCCGCCGACGATGCACACGTCGGCCTGCGTCGCGCCTTGCAGCGCGGGGGCGAGATCGCCGTCGTTGAACAGCGCTTGTTCGATCCAGAAGGGGCGCATCGGGTGCCATGCCGGTAAGGGTCGAAGATTGCCGTGCGGCGCACGACGGGAAAGCAAAAAACGAAAACGAAACCGCCGCACGGCGATGGACGGCGGCGGCGGGGCGCGCAGCGCGGCTTGGTGCATCGCGTCGCATCGTCGGGCCGCCGCTTCGGCCGATACGCGGCGCACGCCCATCGTCTTCAGCGTGCCCGCGATCGCCGCGACGACGCCGGGAATCCCGGCTTCGCCGAAATGGTCGACGCAGCCGGCGCGGACCGCATCGACCTTGGCGAGCTTGCCCGGATGCCGACTGTAGTCACGCTTTTTGACCGCCTGATAAAAACCGCGCCGCGGCAGAGGGCGGATGCGCGGCCGCCACACCTTGCATGCGCATCATCCATTTTGCCGTTTGCTTTCTGTTCTCTGCATGTTGTTGACAATCTACAAATCATCGACTTTAATGTCAAGCGTCGAAAACAGCAGTGGCCACGGCGCGGGCGCCGACCGCTCAACCCCCTTCGAACCGAAAGGAATGAACGTCATGACTGAAACGCCTGTATCCGTGGAAGTGAACGGCCGCCGCTACAACTGGATGAGCCGGCCCGTGGTGGTCGTCTGCGTCGATGGCTGCGCATACGAATATCTGGAGGAAGCCGCCGAGGCCGGCGTCGCGCCGTTCCTGCGCACGCTGCTGAAGCCCGGCACGGCGCTCAAGGGCGAGTGCGTGGTGCCGAGTTTCACCAATCCGAACAACCTGTCGATTGTCACCGGCGTGCCGCCGGCGATCCACGGGATAAGCGGCAACTACTTCTACGATCGCGACACCGGCGCCGAGGTGCTGATGAACGATCCGAAGTACCTCGTCGCCCCCACCGTGCTCGCGACCTTCGCCGAGCAGGGTGCGCGCGTCGCGGTCGTCACCGCGAAGGACAAGCTGCGCCGCCTGCTCGGCAAGGGGCTCAAGGGCATCTGCTTCTCGTCGGAAAAGGCCGATGAAGCGAGCGTCGAGGAAAACGGCATCGACCACGTGCTCGAGCTGGTCGGCAAGCCGGTGCCGAGCGTGTACAGCGCGGACCTGTCGGAATTCGTGTTCGCGGCCGGCGTGCGCCTGCTCGAGACGCGCCCGATCGACCTGATGTACCTGTCGACGACCGACTACGTGCAGCACAAGTGCGCACCGGGCACGCCCGGCGCGAACGCGTTCTACGCGATGATGGACACCTACCTGCAGCGCCTCGACGCACTCGGCGCGATCGTCGCGATCACCGCCGATCACGGGATGAACGCGAAGCACGACGACGCGACCGGCGAGCCGAACGTGATCTACCTGCAGGAGCTGTTCGACGAATGGCTCGGCCACGATGCGGCGCGCGTGATCCTGCCGATCACCGACCCGTACGTCGTGCACCACGGCGCGCTCGGTTCGTTCGCGACCGTCTACGTGCCGGGCGACGCCGACACCGATGCGCTGCGCGCGCGGCTCGCCGCGGTCGACGGCATCGAGGTCGTGCTGACGGGCGCCGAAGGCTGCGCGCGCTTCGAGCTGCCGCCCGCGCGGATGGGTGACCTGATCGTGATCTCGAAGCAGGACGTCGTGCTCGGCACGCGCCGCATCAAGCACGACCTGTCGGGCCTCGACGTGCCGCTGCGCTCGCACGGCGGGATCTCCGAGCAGATCGTGCCGCTGATCTTCAGCAAGCCGGTCGCGACCGACGTCACAGGCCGCGCGCGGCTGCGCAACTTCGACATCATCGACATCGCGCTCAACCATCTGCAGTGACGCGGCCGCATCCGCCAGGAGACACTCATGAACGCCATTGCAGCATCGACGGACGTCCGCACGCCTCATCGTGAAGCACTGCGAATCGACGGTGAAAAGATCTACCGCGACGCGGTGATCGAAGTACGCAACCCGTACGACGGCACGCTGGTCGGCACCGTGCCGAAGGCGACGCTCGACGACGTGCGCCGCGCCTTCGCCGTTGCGCGTGCGTACCGGCCGACGCTCACGCGCCACGATCGCGCGGCGATCCTGCGTCGCGCGGCCGACATCGTGCGGGCGCGCACCGCCGAGATCGCGGCGCTGATCACGGCCGAGGCCGGGTTGTGCCTCAAGGATTCGACGTACGAAGCCGGCCGTGTGGCCGACGTGCTGACCTTCGGCGCCGGCGAAGTGCTGAAGGACGACGGGCAGATCTTCTCGTGCGATCTGACGCCGCACGGCAAGAAGCGCCGTGTGTACACGCAGCGCGATCCGCTGCTCGGCGTGATTTCGGCGATCACGCCGTTCAACCATCCGATGAACCAGGTCGCGCACAAGATCGTGCCGTCGGTCGCGACCAACAA
The DNA here is from genome assembly GCF_016759955.1 of Burkholderia sp. KCJ3K979. NCBI lineage: Bacteria > Pseudomonadati > Pseudomonadota > Betaproteobacteria > Burkholderiales > Burkholderiaceae > Burkholderia > Burkholderia sp. KCJ3K979. The sequence goes on along the minus strand of NZ_JACFYV010000004.1, from coordinate 45,022 downwards.
CCGGATCGTCGTGAAGCCGTCGGAGAAGGTGCCGCTGTCGTGTTATCGCTTCGCGGACATCCTGTACGAAGCCGGCCTGCCGCCGCAGATGCTGCAGGTGATCACCGGCGACCCGAAGGAGATCGCCGACGAGCTGATCACGAACCCGGCGATCGACATGATCACGTTCACCGGCGGCGTGTCGATCGGCAAGTCGATCGCCGCGCGGATGGGCTACCGGCGCGCGGTGCTCGAACTCGGCGGCAACGATCCGATCATCGTGATGGAAGACGCCGATCTCGACGAAGCGAGCACGCTCGCGGTGTCGGGCTCGTACAAGAATTCCGGGCAGCGCTGCACGGCGATCAAGCGGATGCTCGTGCACGAGGCGGTGGCCGATCGCTTCACGGAACTCGTCGTCGAGAAGACGCGCGCCTGGTCGTACGGCAATCCGTCCGATCCGTCGGTCGACATGGGCACCGTGATCGACGAAGCGGCCGCGAAATTCTGCGAGCAGCAGGTGAACGACGCGATCGCGCGCGGGGCGCGGCTGCTGGTCGGCAACGTGCGCGACGGCGCGCTGTATTCGCCGACCGTCGTCGATCGCGTGACCCCCGACATGCCGCTGGTCAAGCATGAAACCTTCGGCCCGGTGTCGCCGATCATGCGTTTTCGCGACATCGACGAGGCGATCCGGATGTCGAACAGCACCGACTACGCGCTGTCGTCGTCGGTATGCACGAACCGCTTCGACCACATCACGCGCTTCATCACCGAGCTGGAAGTCGGCAGCGTGAACGTGCGCGAGGTGCCCGGCTACCGGCTCGAACTGACACCGTTCGGCGGCGTGAAGGATTCGGGGCTCGGGTACAAGGAGGGCGTGCAGGAAGCGATGAAGAGCTTCACGAATACCAAGACGTATTCGCTGCCGTGGTAAGCGACGTGTAAGGCGCCCGCGCCGGCATCGTGGCCGGTGCGGGCGTTATTCGATCGGCTCATATCGTTAGCCGATTTGCGTTTTTGCCGGCCCTCCACGCATCGGTAGAATTCGCGGACCTCTCGAACGGCGCCGGCGCGCCGGCGGGATGATCCTCTCCAATCATTCGGGGTCCGCACCATGAAATTCCTCCGCTCCCTCCTGGTCGTCGCGCTGCTGCAGGCCACCGCGGCCACCAGTGCGCTGGCTGCCGACGACCTGTCGCAGATCAAGTCGGCCGGCGTGTTCCGCGTCGGCACCGAAGGCACCTATGCACCGTTCACGTACCACGACGAGACGGGCAAACTGACGGGCTTCGACGTCGACATCGCAACCGCGATCGCGCAGCGCCTCGGCGTGAAGCCGCAGTTCGTCGAAGGAAAATGGGACGGGCTGATCGCGGGGCTCGACGTGAACCGCTACGACGCGGTCGTCAACGAAGTGTCGATCACCGACGCGCGCAAGGCGAAATACGATTTCTCGACGCCGTACATCACGTCGCACGCGGTGCTGATCGTGCGCGCGGACAACACGGCGATCCGCTCGTTCGACGACCTGAAGGGCAAGAAATCCGCGAACACGCTGACCAGCAATTTCGGCAAGCTCGCGGCCGCGCACGGCGCCGACGTGGTGCCTGTGCAGGGCTTCAACGAATCGATCGACCTGCTGACGTCCGGCCGCGTCGATGCGACGATCAACGATTCGCTGTCGTACCTCGATTTCCGCAAGCACAAGCCCGACGCGAAACTGAAGATCGCGGCGACCGACACGAGCGGCGCGGGCGACGCATCCGGCGTGCTGCTGCGCAAGGGCAGCCCCGCGCTGGTGGCGGCGATCGACAAGGCGCTCGCGGACATCAAGGCGGACGGTACCTACGCGAAGATCTCGCAGAAGTACTTCGGCCGCGACGTGTCGCAGCCGTGACGCGAGGCTGAACGATGCCGGCCTGGCTGCACCTGATGGCGGAATCGCTGCGGCCCCTGCTCGTTGCAGGGCTCGTGTTCACGGTTCCGCTCACGCTCGCGTCGTTCGCGATCGGTTTATTGCTTGCGTTCGGCACGGCGCTCACGCGGCTGTTCGGGCCGCGCTGGGCGCAAGCTGTTGTGCGGTTCTATATCTGGCTGTTTCGCGGCTCGCCGCTGCTCGTGCAACTGTTCGTAATCTTCTACGGATTGCCGAACGTCGGCATCGTGCTCGATCCGCTGACGGCCGCCGTGATCGGTTTCTCGCTGAACGTCGGCGCATACAACGCGGAAGTGATTCGCGGCGTGATCGAATCGATGCCGAAGGGGCAGTGGGAGGCCGCGTACTCGATGTCGATGACGCGCGCGCAGGCGCTGCGTCGCGCGATCCTGCCGCAGGCCGCGCGTGTCGCGCTGCCCGCGCTGTCGAATTCATTCATTTCGCTCGTGAAGGACACGTCGCTCGCGGCCGTGCTGACGGTGCCCGAGATCTTCCAGGCCGCGCAACGCATCGCGGCCGTGACCTACGAGCCGCTGATCCTCTATACCGAAGCCGCGCTGATCTATCTGCTGTTCAGCTCGGTGCTGTCGTCGCTGCAACGCCGGCTAGAGCTTCGCTTCGGCCGCCACGCGCTGTTCCACGCGGAGTTGCGATGATCCGCCTCGAATGCATCGACAAGTCGTTCGGCACGCACCGCGTGCTGAGCGGGATCGATCTCGCGCTGCAGCCGGGCAGCGTGACCGCGCTGATCGGGCCGTCCGGCAGCGGCAAGAGCACGCTGCTGCGCTGCGTGAACCTGCTCGAAGTGCCGGAGGCGGGTGCGCTGGTCGTCGGCGATGCGCGCATCGACTTCGTGCCGGCGCGCCGGCCGTCGCGCGACGCGGTGTTCGCGGTGCGCAAGCAGACCGGCATGGTGTTCCAGAACTTCCAGTTGTTTCCGCACCTGAGCGTCGTGCAGAACGTGATGGAGGGGCTCGTGACCGTGCAGCGCTGGCCGCGCGAACGGGCCCGGGAGCGCGCGCTCGCGCTGCTCGACAAGGTCGGCATCGCGGACAAGGCCGACGCATGGCCGGCCACGCTGTCGGGCGGACAGCAGCAGCGCGTGGCGATCGCGCGAGCGCTCGCGCCGTCGCCGCAGGTGCTGCTGTGCGACGAGCCGACGTCGGCGCTCGATCCGGAGCTGTCCGTCGAAGTGGTCGAGGTGCTGCGCCAGCTCGCGCGCGAAGGCACGACGATGCTGATGGCCACGCACGACCTGCGCCTGGCCGCATCGATCGCGCACGATGCGGTGTTCCTCGCCGATGGCCGCATCGTCGAAGCGGGCGCCTCGCGCGACCTGTTCGGCCGGCCGCGCGACCCGCGCACCGCGAAGTTCGTCGCGACGCTCGCGCAAGGCGTGCCAGCGTTCTGACGCGACACACGATACGCGTGTGGCGATGCTCAGCCGGGCGCGTACCCGTCGAGCACGGCGGCGACGATCGCTTCCGGCGCATCCTCCTGAACCAGATGGCCCGCGTGCGGAACCCTGATCAACTGGCCGTTCGCGATGCGATCGGCGAGCGCCTGCCCTTGTTCGAGCGGAATCCACACGTCGTCCTCGCCCCACACGATGCGCACCGGAAAGTTCGGCGGCGCGTAGCGGGCCTCCGCTTCCTCGATGTAGCGCTGGCGCATCTGCGCGATCTGGCGATAGAACGCGGCCTGGCCGACCGACGTGAGCCACGGCTCGCGGTAGATCGACAGCACGTCGTCGCTCAACGGCCGTGCGACTGCGTGGCCGATATACGCCGACACGAGCGCATGGTGCGCGTACGCGGGCAAGCCGGTGAACGCGGCTTCGTGCTGCGCGACGTGACGCACGAACGGCGAGCCTTGCGGCGCGATCGCGACCGGGTTCACGAGCGTCAGATCCGCATACGCGATGCCGTCGAGAAAGTGCGCGCGCAGCACGGTTGCGCCGCCGTAGTCGTGCGCGAGCACGCGCGGCCGCGCCAGTTTCCATTCATTCAGCAGCGCGCCGAACAGCACGTTCTGGCGACCCAGCGACACGTCCGCATCCGGCATGTCGGACTGGCCGTAGCCGAGCAGGTCGTAGAAGTACACGCGATGGCGTCGCGCCAGCCACGGCGCGATCCGGCGCCAGACCTGCGACGAAAACGGCGTGCCGTGCACGAGGACGAGCGGCGGACCTTCGCCGAGCGTGCCCCATGCAATCCGGTGGCCTTCGAAATTGAAGCGGTTCGGGAGTTCGAGCATCGGCTCCTCCGTGATAACCTGTTTTCGTGGTTAACAGGTTACGCCGGATTCTCCGGATGTGAAACCGATAGGTGAAAATAAATGGTTACTCGATCCGACCCGGCGCGACCCGGGTACGAATGGCGTGCGGCCGATTTCATCGGCGGCCATCCGGCGCTCGACTTTCTCAATACGGTGGCCGACATGGGCAAGACGCGCGACGAGGAGAAGCTCGTCGACTGGCCGGCCGTGCGGGCGTGGGCCGGGAAAGCGGGACTGCTGGCGCCCGACGATCTGGCGCGGTTGCTGCGTCATCCGCGCCAGGACGGCCCGGATGAACTGGCGGCGCTGCGCCGCTTTCGCGACGACGCGTACGTCGCGATCGCGCATCTGACGGCCGAAGGCGGCGGCAGCGCGGGCGCGCGCGCGGCGGAGCGGCTCGCGGTGGCGATCCGCGACGCGATCGGGCGCAGCGCATTCGACACGATCGGCGGCCGCTTCGCATGGCGGCCCGATGCACGGGCCGCGTCGCGCTGGGTCGATGCGGTCGCGCTCGGTTTCGAGCATCTGATGCGCAGCGACGATTTCGCGCGCGTGCGGCAGTGCGGCCGGTGTACGTGGTTCTTCGTCGATCGTGGCCGCGGCGTCGGGCGGCGGTGGTGCGACATGCGCACGTGCGGGAATCGCGCGAAGGTGGAGGCGTTCAGGGAGCGGTGATGCGCGCGTCGCGACGATTGCCGCGTCGCGCGTGCGTCATTGAGCGGCTTCGTGCGGCCGATGATCGGGCCATAACGTCGCGGCGACGAACAGCCCCGCTGCCAGGAACGGCGCACCGATCGCGAACAGGATGGCCGTGAGGCCCCAGCGATCCCAGAAGCGGTCGACGAGCGCGCGCTCGGGCGTGACGGGGTCGTACAGCACGTTGACCGCGTCGCCTTCGTGCAGCCTGGGGTGCGACGACGCCGAGCCCTGGGCGAACGTGATGAGTCGCCCGCTGTCGGTGGTGAACGCGACGACGGCCGAATACAGCGCCGTGCGCGACCGCGACGACCGCCCGTTTTTCGCGATCTCGACGACGTGGCCGGTCGAACGCGCATAGTGGTGGACGATTTGCCACTGACGCAGGCCGGCCGCGCCGGCGCCGGCGAGGAAGCCCGTGCCGATCGCGATCGGAATCAGCACGATCGCGACATCCCAGCGGCGCTGTGCCGGCTTGCGTGCGACGCGGCGCGGTGCCGGGTCCGATTGCCGTCGGCGGCGCTCGCTGGCGATCAGCAGCCCGCCGATCGCGAACGACGCGACGGCGAGCAGCGCCGGCACGGCCACGGGAAACCAGCGTTGCGTGAAATCGTCGATCAGCGCGGGGCGCTCGGGATGATCGGGGTCGAGCAGGACGTCGACGTTTTCGCCGATGTCGTATGCGGGGACCGTCGACGCGGTATTGCCGGCGACTTCGCGGCGCTGGCCGTCGTTCGCGAGGTAGGCGACGATCGGCCGGTACGCGCGCATCGCATCGCTGTCCTGGACGATCCGCACGACCGTGCCCGGCGCGCGGACCAAGTGGCCGGGTTCCCGGCCGGCCGTGACGGCGAGTACGCCGGCCAGCACGAACAGGACGACACCGATCATCAGCGCGATCAGCGCGTCCTTACCCGGCATGGCGCGATCCGGTTCGTGCGTCGCGCGGCTTCGGGTGTGCCCCGGTGAACGGCCCATCGCGACGGACGGGCCGATATTGACGCAACCATGCCCTCTGAATGGTCGCGTCTCGTTCACATGCTTCCATGTCTGACGTCCCATGTTCTCTCAGTGCCGGCGGGCAAACGACGATGGTTGGCGCCGGTCGTGTGATATTTGTCGGACGATTCTAGCGGAAACGATGGGCGGTAGGCGTGCGGTTGCGTACCGCCGCGAAGGGCGCGTGTCGCGAGTGCGCCGCGCCAAAACGGAAAAGGCCGGTCAGCTTTCGCTGACCGGCCTTGGTCTCGGGGTGGGTTCTCGCACCGAATATCCTTATCGTATGTTTCGTAGTGAAATTGTCATCCACTCCAGATTGCGTTGGATTTTATTCATTTGTTCGAGAATAAATTCCTGGATCTCCTCTTCCGAGGAGTACTCGTCCAAGACGGACTCGTCAGGGTCCAAATTATAAACATCGGTCCCCCAAAGCGCAAGACGCTGAAAAGCACATTCTCTTAATGTGCTAGAGAATATTTCTATTAAGTGACAGATTTCATTTTTTTTAACATCTAGAAAATTGAGGTTCTGTATTTCCAGAAATTCTCTCACCATGTCTTCGGTGATATTAAATTCCGTGGATGGTAGCCAGCCCCTTTTTTCTGCGAATCGCTTGATTTGCATAATTTTATCTTCAGTCGTGCTGCCTCCGGATTTGCTCTTTAGGCGACGCCACTGCCTCCCGGAATGGGCATCGTTTCCAGTTCCGAGCGAGAATGCCTTTTCGAAATCTCTATCTTTCCACGGTGATAGACCGACTTGTTTTCGCTGCGAATTGACGCTTTCTTCTATCTGATTTGTTAGGTAATGGGTTATGAATCGGCGAAAATCTTTCCCCATTTTTGCTTTTCCATGTTTGTTTTTTTGATCGGCGGGGAGTAGGTGTGATAAATCAAAATGATGTCCTGAAGCAACGTATTTCAATCTAAATTCTTCTGTGTGGAGATCATAGTCATTCTGAATTTTCATCCATTCGTGAAAGCTCCGGCCAGGGAGTGTTCTGCTCAATCTCAGGGCTATGCCAGCCGTGAGGGGGATTTTTTCGTCAAGCAGTAACGATAGTGCGGCAGGGGATGTGGCCAAATTCACGCATAGGGTTTCAAGAGCGATACCGTTGATTTGCTCTCTGAGCACAGCCCCAGGGTGTGGGGGCCAACTTTCGCGACCGACTTTGGCTGACGTAGGGGCGCCTTCTTCATCGATTCGATCTTGGTTTTGCGTTGTCATTGGCAGACCTTGGACAAATTTTACTTGAGGCTCAGTGAGATTTTGGGCGTGCGTGCTGCATGCGGCATTTATAGCATGGAGCCATCATTTTTAGATGGAGGTTTTTATGGGTTCCATGAGACGTACCGCGGTTCAGCAGCGTCAACCAGCCAATCAGTTGCGTTGTCAAGGATGCAGTGTTCCGTTGGTGTTTCGTCAAAACGCCTGCGTTTGTTGGCGAAGCTCATACCATTCTGAGGCGTGCAAATATTGTTGTCGCGGCGCTGGTGATACCCGTCTGTGCAACGCGGAGCTGAGCAGCAGGCACGTGCATTATCGACTCCGCTATCGGAGGAACGTTGCGAATAAATGCTGGCTGCTGGGATTGTTGTCTGATTCTTATAATCTAGGAAATCTTGCGACTTGTCCGTCTGACTGCGTGTCACATGAAGACGTAGGTGGTTACTGGGGCGATTGCCGCGATAAACCGATCTATTTGGGGCGGGGTAAAATCGATCATGACTCGATTTTAAAAACTATTCGAATGATGGCTTTGTACGTAGTTTTCTTCGTGCTGGTTGCCTTCGTTCAGGCTTCGATCATGTGGTCGGGCGGCGGAACTCACTTCGGATGTTCTGTATCGGGGGCGCCATGCGCCGGGCGTTTCCTGCTTAGATGGGGGCCGACTGAAGTGTCCGTTCCATTCTTCTGGGGAGAAGCGCGTAGCAGCTTTGCTGTTTGTGGTTCGAGCCCTGCAGAAATAGATACTCCGAGAGAGCAGCGCGTATGCTTGCATGCGGAAAATCGCCGGTATCCTCCCTGCGCCTCGCAAGTAGTGGAACGCTAGCGCGTCAGAGCACGTAACGGCATGTGCTTCGTTGTAGAGGCCGTGGCGGGCGACGCGCGAGGTGTTTCAGAGCGCAAAGCAAGCTGACTCGAATGAAGTCGTGCTCAGCGTTGCCGGAATGAGGGGGCGGCGAGCACGCGGTCAACATTTCATTGACAGCGGCCAAAACGGAAAAGGCCGATCAGCTTTCGCTGACCGGCCTTTGAAATTCCTGGTGGGGCGTGAGTGACTCGAACACTCGACCTACGGATTAAGAGTCCGCTGCTCTACCAACTGAGCTAACGCCCCCAACAGAAGAAAGATTATGCCGGGGTTTTCAGGGCATGGCAAGCCCTTTGTGCAAATTTCCTGAAAATATTTCGTCAAGACAACGACGGCTGTCGGCGCGGTAACGAGCGATCGCAGTTCGCGCGCTCCCGGTATGATGACGCCACACGTGTTGCGCGGCGGTCGCGCAACGCTTTCTGGACATCGAAGATGGACGAAAACGCAGTCCGCGAATTGCTGGATCGCCTGCTGGCCCCGTGGGTCCGCTCGCTGGGTCTGGTCCCCGTGTCGATCGGCGATGACAGCGTCACGCTGCGCCTGCCGTTTTCCGGCGAGTTCCGTCATTCGGGCGGCATCATCTGCGGCCAGGTGTTCACGGCGGCCGCCGACACCGCGATGGTGGTCGCGATCTCGGCCGCGCTCGGCGAATTCCGGCCGATGACGACGGTGTCGCTGAACACCAACTTCATGCGTCCGGTGCGCAAGGGCGACGTGCTCGTCACCGCGCGCGTGCTGCGGATGGGCCGCAACCTCGTATTCGGCGAAGTCGAGCTGTTCGACGAGGACGGCAAAATGGCCGTTCACGCGACGTCGACCTACGCGCTCGTCAGCTGAGCGGCGCGATGTTCGACCAGATCGTCTTTGCGGGCGGCGGCAATCGCTGCTGGTGGCAGGCCGGCTTCTGGGACGTCGCCCAGCCGGCCCTCGCCCTGCGCCCGCGCGTGATCACCGGCATCTCGGCCGGCGCGGCCACCGCCTGCATGCTGTATACGCGCGACGCCGCATGGGTGATGCGCTATTACGAAGAGGCGCTGCGCCACAACCGGAAGAATGCCTACTGGGGCAACCTGTTCGGGCGCGAGCCCGTGTTTCCGCATTACCGGATCTATCGTCAGGCGCTGCTCGACATCTACGGCGAGCCGTTCGCGCAGCTCGCCGCGGCGCCGGAGATCCGCATCGGCGTGTCGCACGTGCCGCGCTGGCTCGGCGCGCGCAGCGCGGTCGCGGCCGGCCTCGTCGCATACAACATCGAGAAGTACGTGCGCAAGACGCTGCACCCGACGCTCGGGCGCACGCTCGGTTTTCGCCCCGAATTCGTGCGGGCGCAGGCCTGCACGCACGTCGACGAACTCGCCGACCTGATCCTGCAGTCGTCCTGCACGCCGCCGTTCACGCCGGTGCTGCGGCGTGGCGGCCGGCCGGTGCTCGACGGCGGGATGGTCGACAACGTGCCGGTCGATGCGCTCGATCCGTCGCCGGGCGACGTGCTGGTGCTGGTCACGCGGCTGTATCCGCGTCCGCAGATGTTCACGGTCGCGCATGGCGACCAGCGGCGGCTGTACGTGCAGCCGTCGAGCAAGGTGCCGATTTCGAGCTGGGATTACACGAGCCCGTCGCAGATGCGGCATGCGTACGATCTCGGGCGGCGCGACGGCGAGCACTTCCTCACGCGCGTCGGCGCGATGACGGGCGGCCGCGTGGCCGCCTGACGAGCGGGAATGGAGCAAAGGGGGCCGCGCGACGCGCGCAGCCTGTGCGATCAGCGCTTGCGGATCGGCGTCAGCGCTTCCGGATTGGCGACGCTCGACATGTCGCCGTCGTCGAACGCGAGAATGTTGCGGAATGCGGCACTGAAATACAGCTCGTAGCTTTCGCGCTCGACGTAGCCGATGTGCGGCGTGCAGATCACGTTTTCCATCCGCAGCAGGCTGTAGCCCTGCAGGATCGGCTCGCTTTCGAACACGTCGATCGCGACCATGCCCGGCCGGTTGTGCGACAGCGCGTTGACGAGCGCGTTTTCCTCGAGCAGCTCGGCGCGGCTCGTGTTGACGAGCAGCGACGTCGGCTTCATCCGCATCAGGTCTTCCTGCTTCACGATGCCGCGCGTGTCGTCGTGCAGGCGCAGGTGCAGCGACAGCACGTCGCTTTGCTCGAACAGCGCTTCGCGGTTCTCGGCGGCCGTGTAGCCGTCGGCGCGCGCGGCTTCGAGCGAATGCTCACGGCCCCAGATCAGCACGTTCATCCCGAACGCCTTGCCGTAGCCGGCGACGAGCCGGCCGATCTTGCCGTAGCCCCAGATGCCGAGCGTCTGGCCGCGCAGCACCTGGCCCAGACCGAAGTTCGGCGGCAGCGCCGACGTCTTCAGGCCCGACTGCTGCCACGCACCCTGCTTCAGGTTTGCGACGTACTGCGGAATGCGGCGCTGGGCGGCCATCACGAGCGCCCAGGTCAGCTCGGCCGGCGCGACCGGCGAACCGGTGCCTTCGAGCACCGCGACGCCGCGGTCGGTACACGCGTCGAGATCGATGTGGCTCGACACGCGGCCGGTCTGGCTGATCATGCGCAGGTTCGGCAGTTTGGCGAGCAACTGGGACGTAATCGGGGTCCGTTCACGAATCAGCACGAGCGCTTCGACTTCCGCCAGACGGCTGGCGAGCTGTCCGAGGCCGCGCACCGTATTGTTGAAGACCTTTACGTCGTGGCCGGCGAGCATCTCGAAGCAGTTCAGCTTGCGGACGGCGTCCTGGTAGTCGTCGAGGATGGCAATTTTCATGGTGAACGGGGTGTCGCGCGTTGAAAGCGGGGCCGTGGCGGCGGCGCACCTTGCGCACCCGTCCCGCCCGGCCGGGGCCGACATGATGCTACGTCGGCCGCCTCCATGGTGTCTTTTTAACAGGTTGTTACGCTCCGCCGCAATCAGCGCCAGCCACACCCGGCGCCGCTCCCGCGCGGTGCAACAGGGTGCGCTGTTGTGTCGCATCAAATATGTCCTTCCTGATTCGGCCATTTACTCGACGAGGTTCACCCAATTGTTGCTCTCGGCAGAATAATTGGATCAACTATCCGCAGAAGCCGAGGATTTTTGACTATTTTTATCGTCAACCGGCCCCTTGTTGAGCAACTCTGCATCATTTCCGCTGTCGTAGGAGAATTACGCATTTGCTTCATCTTTTTGAAGTTGTAACAGCGGCAGGAGTCGTTTATGGATCATTTGCAGTCGATGCGCGTGTTCGTCAAGGTTGCAGATCTCGGCAGTTTCGCGCGGGCCGCGAGCGCAATGGATATCTCCAACGCGGTCGCGACGCGCCACGTCGCCGATCTGGAAGGCCGGCTCGGCACGCGTTTGCTTAACCGCACCACGCGCAGCCTCTCCCTGACGGAGTCGGGTCAGGTCTATCTGGAGCGTGCCCGCCAGATCCTCGACGAGCTCGAGGACGTCGAGCAGATGGTCGTCGCACGCAATCACGAGCCCGTCGGCACGCTGCGCATCGTCGCGCCGGTGGTGTTCGGCCTGCACAACCTTGCCCCCGTGCTGCAGTCGTACACGGAGAATTTCCCGAAGGTGGTGCCCGATCTCACGCTGGTCGACCGGCAGGTCGATCTGGTCGAGGAAGGTTTCGACGTCGGCATCGTCGTCACGCGCCAGATGCGTAGCGCGAGCATCGTCACGCGGCGCCTGACCACCGGTTGCATGACCGTGTGCGCGACGCCGAGCTATCTGGAGAAGCACGGCGTGCCGACGCATCCGGAACAGCTCGCCGAGCACCCGGCGCTGAGCCTGCCGACCGAATACTGGGGCGACGAGCGCGTGTTCACGGGGCCGGACGGCGAAGTGCGCGTGCGCCCGACCAACGTGATCGTCGCGAACAACACCGCGATGCTGCGCCAGTTCGCGTTGCTCGGGATGGGTGTCGCGATCCTGCCGAGCTACCTGATCGGCAGCGACATCGCGCGCGGCGCGCTCGTGCGGCTGCTGCCGGATTTCCGGCTGCCGCAAGTCGAGATCAACATCGCCTATCCGAGCCGGCGCCATCTGCCGGCGAAGGTGCGCACGTTCATCGACCATCTCGTCGAGCATTTCAGCCACTCGACCGACGCGATGATGGGCGAACAGTGGGCCGCGCAGAGCGCGACGCTGCCGCCGATCGGCGTCGAGATGCGCGCCGAGCAGCCCGAATCGACCGATCCGAACCTGCAGCCGCGTCTGGCGCGCTCGCCGCGCACGCGCGCAGCGGTGCCGTCGCCGCTGTAACGGCGCAGCGGCCCGGGCCGGCAGCGCTACAGCCGGCACAAAGAAAAAACGCGGATCGATCGATCCGCGTTTTTTTATGGCTGCATGCCGGAGCCGGGCGTGCAGCAAGCGGCGCCCGGCGCCCGGGCCGTCACGAACCCGTCTTGCGCGCCGTCGTCTTGCGGGCGGCGGTCTTGCGCGCCGGTGCCGGTTTCTCTTCGGCGCCTTCCGTCACGGTTTCGGCATCCTTCGTCGCCGATTTGGCCGTCTTCTTCGCGGCGGCGGTTTTCGGTTCCTTCTTCTCGAACTCGAAACCGATCTTGCCGTCCGGCTGCTTCACGAGGAACGCCTTGAAGTTGCGGCCGGTACGCGACGACTTGAAGTTCGGCAGCAGATCCGTGCGGCCGTCGGCGAGCAGCTTGCCCATCTGCTCGCGCGTGATTTCCTGCTGCAGGATCACCTTGCCCGAGCGGAAGTCGCAGGTCTTCGGGTTCGCTACCGAGTGTTCGCACACGTAGCTCATCCCGTGCTCGAACACGCGGCCCTTGCACTTCGGGCACGCGCCGACCGGCTCCTGCGCGGAGAAGTCGGGCGCTTCGCCTTCCTCGCCGCCTTGGTCCTGACCGAAATCGAACTCGAGCTTGTAGTTCTTCGTCTCGTCGTCGAAGGACAGCTTGAGGATCGCCGAGAACGGGCGGCCCATCTTGCTGCGGAACCCGGACAGCGGCCCGATTTCCTTCTTCTGCAGCAGCTCCTCGACTTCCGGGATCTCGAACTGCCGGCTGCCCGGGATCTTCGAGATCGAGAAGTCGCACTTCGTGCACGCGAAGCGGCGGTAGTTTTCCTTCACCTGGCCGCCGCAATTCGGGCACGGTGTCTGGAGCGTCGCGTAATCGCCGGGGATCGTGTCGGAATCGTATTCCTTCGCGCGCTTGACGATCTGTTGCGTCATGCGGGCGATTTCCTGCATGAACGCGTCGCGGCCGAGATTGCCGCGCTCCATCTGCGACAGCTTGTATTCCCATTCGCCGGTGAGCTCGGGCGCCGTGAGTTCCTTCACGCCGAGGCCGCGCAGCAGCGTCATCAGCTGGAATGCCTTCGCGGTCGGGATCAGTTCGCGGCCTTCGCGCAGCAGGTACTTTTCGCCGAGCAGGCCTTCGATGATCGCCGCACGCGTGGCCGGCGTGCCGAGGCCCTTCGCGGCCATCGCCTCGCGCAGCTCGTCGTCCTCGACCAGCTTGCCCGCGCCTTCCATCGCGGACAGCAGCGTCGCTTCCGAGTAGCGTGCGGGCGGTTTGGTCACGAGCGCGACGGCGGCGATCTCGTCGGTCTTCACCTTCTCGTCCTTCTGCACCGGCACGAGGTTCGCGTCCGCGCCTTCGGCGTCGCGGCCGTACACCTGCAGCCAGCCCGGCTCGACCAGCACCTTGCCTTCGGTCTTGAAGTGATGGCCGGCGACTTCGGTGATCCGGGTCGTCACGCGGAATTCGGCCGCCGGGAAGAACACGGCGAGGAAGCGCTTCACGACGAGGTCGTACAGCTTCTGCTCGGGCTCGGACAGCGCCTTCGGCGCCTGGAGCGTCGGGATGATTGCAAAGTGGTCGCTGATCTTCGAGTTGTCGAAGATCCGCTTGTTCGGCTTCACCCAACCCTTGTCGAGCACCTGCTTCGCGTGCGGCAGGTAGTTGTTGCTCTCCTTGAGCATCTCGAGCGTGGACTGCACGGTCGACAGGTAGTCTTCCGGCAGCGCGCGCGCGTCGGTACGCGGGTAGGTCAGTACCTTGTGCTTTTCATACAGCGCCTGCGCGAGACCGAGCGTGTTCTTCGCGGAGAAGCCGAAACGGCCGTTCGCTTCGCGCTGCAGGCTCGTCAGATCGAACAGCAGCGGCGACAGTTGCGTCGACGGCTTCGATTCCTCGGACACCGTGCCGATCTGGTCGCGGCAGGCGGCGACGATCGTCTCGGCAGCCGGCAGGCTCCACAGACGGGAGTCGCGCTTTTCCGGATCGAATTCGTCGCGCTTGAATTTCGGGTCGTACCACTTCCCTTCGTAGAAGCCGCTCGCGCACGCGAATTCGGCCTTCACTTCCCAGTAGTCGCGCGGGATGAAGCGGCGGATTTTCTCTTCACGTTCGACGACGATCGACAACGTTGGCGTCTGAACCCGGCCGACGGTGGTCAGGAAGAAGCCGCCGCCCTTGCTGTTGAACGCGGTCATCGCGCGGGTGCCGTTGATCCCGACGAGCCAGTCGGCTTCCGAGCGGCAGCGTGCGGCGTCGGCGAGCGGCTGCATGTCCGTGTCGCTGCGCAGGTTCGCGAAACCGTCGCGAATCGCCTGCGGCGTCATCGATTGCAACCACAGGCGCTGGACTGGCTGTTTCGCCTTCGCGTGCTGCGCGATCAGGCGGAAAATCAGCTCGCCCTCGCGCCCCGCGTCACATGCGTTGATCAGGCGGTCGACGTCCTTGCGCTTCATCAGCTTCGTGAGCACCTTGAGGCGCGACTCGCTTTTTGCGATCGGGTTCAGGTCGAAATGCGGGGGAATGACGGGCAGATGCGCGAAGCTCCATTTCCCGCGTTTGACCTCGTACTCCTCCGGGGCGGCGATTTCCAGCAGGTGGCCGACAGCGGACGAAAGGACGAAATCGTCGCTCTCGTAATACTCGTCATGCTTGGTAAAGCCGCCCAAAGCGCGTGCGATGTCGTTCGCGACAGAAGGCTTTTCCGCAATGATCAGTGCTTTGGACATGACAGGTGTGTGTTGGTAGACCGGGTTCGCCCGGTTGTGGGTCCCTTTTACGACCGCTTTATAGCACACGCCGCAGCGACGGCGGCTCGGCGTGTAAAAAGCGGCTCATCATAGAGGGGGGCTGCAATGGCGGCAAGCGCCCGGCGCGGCGGGCCGCGCCAGCCTGCGCAAAACCGCCGGGCGGGCCCGCGAATTCAGGCTTCGACGTTCAGGATGTCGCGCAATTTCGGTGCGTGCGGCGCACCGGGCACCGCACTCAGGTCGGACAGCATGCGCTCGACGATCGCCGCGTGCGGCAGCACCGTGCCAAAGAAGCGGGCGGTGTGGGCATCCTCGATCAGGATGGTCGGGAAATTCTCGACGTCGAGATCGTCGAGGCGGTCGGCATGGGTTTCGATGTCGATCCAGGCGAAGCAGGCGTCCGGATGCGCATCGGCGAGCTGGTCGAAGGCGCTCCGGTAGTCGCGGCACGTGCCGCACCACTCGGCGCACAGGCAGGCGACCAGCAACGTGCCGGGATCGGCGAGGCGCTCGGCGATCCGATCTGCATCGGTGTCGAGATTCAGCGCGGGCATGGAATTCCTTGGGTAGCGTCGGCGGCCGGGCCGCCCCTATGCCGGGGAATGTAGCACGCCCCGCGCAGACGGGGTGGGCGCGGCGTCAAGCCGCGCGAAGCGTCCGCCGGCGACGCTCGCGACGCGGCCAGCCAGCTCCAGCGCGAGCAGCGCGCCATGCAGCACGTCGTCGGACAGGCCGCTGTGCTCGGCCAGCCATTCGTACGTCACGGGGCCGTATCCCAGCGCAGCGAGCACCGCCTGTTCCGACGGGGTGCCTGGTGGCGCGGCTTCGATGGAGGCCGGTGCGGTGGTCGAGGCAGGGCGACCCGCTTGCGCGATGCAGGCAGCTTCGGGTTCGCGGATCTCGTCGGCATTCGGGCCCTGATTACCGGCTCGCATTGCGCCGCTCGTTGCGCGCGCCGCCGGTTCGCCCAGCCCGTATTCCTCGAGCACGTCGAGCGGCGCCGCGGTGAGCTTCGCGCCGTCGCGGATCAGCGCGTGGCAGCCCTGCGCGAGCGGCGCGTGGATCGAACCGGGCATCGCGAACACATCGCGCCCCAATTCGTTCGCGAGCCGCGCGGTGATCAGCGACCCCGAGCGCGGGGCGGCCTCGACGACGAGCGCGCCGATCGCGAGCGCGGCGATCAGCCGGTTGCGCTGCGGGAAATGCGCGGCGCGGGCCGGCGTGCCGAGCGGCCATTCCGACACGATCGCGCCGTGTGCGGCGATTTCGTGGGCGAGCGCGCGGTGTCGCGCCGGGTAGACGAGATCGGCGCCCGTCGCGATCACCGCGACGGTGCCCGAGCGGCCGTCGAGCCCGCCACGATGCGCGGCGCCGTCGATGCCGAGTGCGAGGCCCGAGACGATCGTGAGGCCCGCGTCGGACAACACGTGGGCGAAATGCGTGGCGTCGGCGAGCCCCTGCGGCGTCGCATGGCGGCTGCCGACCACCGCGAGGCCGCGTGCGTGCAGCAGGTCGAGCTGCCCCTTTACATATAGCAGCGGCGGCGGATCGTGCAGATCGCGCAGCCGCGGCGGGTAGGCCGGATCGCTCAGTGTGACGAGCACGTTGCCCGGCCCGTCGAGCCACGCGAGCGCGGCGTCGGTGCGCGTATCGAGATCGTCGCGCTCGCTCGCGCGGACGGCCTGCGCGGCGGCGGGGCTGGCCACGGCGGCGATTGCCTCGTCGGGCGCGCGCAGCAGCGCTTCCGGCGAGCCGAAAGCCGCGAGCAGCACCTGCAGCACGGCGGGCGAGAGACCGGGCGCATGCGCGAGCTGCAGCCACGCGCGCAGCGCGGAGGGCGTCAACGCTTGCGGGGACATGAGGCGGCCCTCGAATGCGGCGGCCAGCGGAGCGCGTGGCGCCATGATAAAATTTTCATCATCCGAAATACTCGACAGGGCCGTGCGCGCAGGCACGCGGCCGATTGCAGGAGGCGCGATCCGCGGCATTGATATGCCACGCATCCGCCTCA
This sequence comes from Burkholderia sp. KCJ3K979, assembly GCF_016759955.1. Classification (NCBI taxonomy): domain Bacteria; kingdom Pseudomonadati; phylum Pseudomonadota; class Betaproteobacteria; order Burkholderiales; family Burkholderiaceae; genus Burkholderia; species Burkholderia sp. KCJ3K979. The sequence goes on along the minus strand of NZ_JACFYV010000004.1, from coordinate 28,019 downwards.
TCTTCATTGCATCCCGGCGGCGGCGCCAGCCGGTCGGATGGCCGATGCGGCACGCCGCTCCACCGAATACCGAATACCATGGCATTGCTCAATATTCTTCATTACCCCGACAAGCGGCTGCACAAGGTCGCGAAGCCCGTCGACAAGGTCGACGACCGGATCCGCAAGCTCGTCGCCGACATGGCCGAGACCATGTACGCGGCGCCCGGCATCGGCCTGGCGGCCACGCAGGTCGACGTGCACGAGCGCGTGATCGTGATCGACGTCTCCGAAGAGAAGAACGAGCTGCGCGCGTTCATCAACCCGGAGATCGTGTGGTCGAGCGATGCCAAGCAGACCTATGAAGAAGGCTGCCTGTCGGTGCCCGGCATCTACGACGAAGTCGAACGCCCCGACCACGTGCGCGTGCGTGCGCTCAACGAGCAGGGCGAGACGTTCGAGCTCGACTGCGAAGGCCTGCTCGCCGTGTGCGTCCAGCACGAGATGGATCACCTGATGGGCCGCGTGTTCGTCGAATATCTGTCGCCGCTCAAGCAGACGCGCATCAAGACGAAGATGAAGAAACTCGAACGCGCGATGTGATGCGCGTGCGCCCAGCCCGACCCCGAACGCTGTCATGACCCATACGTTGCGCGTGATTTTTGCCGGCACGCCGGAATTCGCCGCGGCCGCCCTGGCCGCGATCCACGAGGCCGGTTTCCCGGTGCCGCTCGTGCTCACCCAGCCCGATCGCCCGGCCGGGCGCGGGATGAAGCTCCAGGCGAGTGCCGTGAAGCGCTACGCCGTCGAGCACGGGATGGCCGTCGCGCAGCCGCCGTCGCTGCGCCGCACGGGCAAGTACCCGGCGGAGGCGGCCGACGCGATCGAACTGCTGCGCAGGACGCCGCACGACGTGATGGTGGTGGCCGCGTACGGCCTGCTGCTGCCGCAGGAAGTGCTCGATATCCCGCGCGCCGGCTGCATCAACATTCACGCATCGCTGCTGCCGCGCTGGCGCGGCGCGGCGCCGATCCATCGTGCGATCGAAGCAGGCGACGCCGAGACGGGCGTCACGCTGATGCAGATGGACGTCGGCCTCGACACCGGCGCGATGATCGAGGAGGCGCGCATCGCGATCGCGCCCGACGATACGACCGCGACGCTGCACGACCGCCTCGCCGCCGACGGCGCGCGGCTGATCGTCGACGCGCTCGTGCGGCTCGAGCGCGACGGGACGCTGCCGGCGACGCCGCAGCCGGCCGACGGCGTGACCTACGCGGAAAAGATCGGCAAGCACGAAGCGGCGCTCGACTGGCGCAAGCCTGCCGACGTACTCGCGCGCCAGGTGCGTGCGTTCGACCCGTTCCCGGGCGGCGTCGCGACGCTCGACGGCGCGGCCATCAAGCTGTGGGCGGCCGAGCCCGTGGCGGCGCATGGCACGATTGCCACCGCGGCGCCCGGCACGATCGTCGAAGCCGCGCCGGAAGGCGTGGTGGTCGCATGCGGCAGCGGCGCGCTGCGCGTCACCCAGCTGCAGAAGCCCGGCGGCAAGCGGCTGCCTGCACGCGAATTCCTCGCCGGTTCGCCGCTCGCCGCCGGCCAGCGTTTCGCGCTGCCCGACGTCGACTGACAGGCCTGAGCGCCATTCGACCCGGTCTGCCGGCCCGGCGCAACTGGCCGGACGGCCGAGTCGCGCGGGGCGGCTGGCACGCGTAGAATTTCCCTGCGCTCCCCGGTTTCGAGGTTTTCATGTTCGGCATCACCCATTTCGGCTTCTTCGTGTTCGCGGTTTTCCTGCTCAACATCACGCCCGGCCCCGATACGGCCTACATCGTCGGCCGCAGCGTCGCGCAGGGGCGCGGCGCGGGGCTGATGTCGGCGTTCGGCATTTCGGCCGGCTGCTGCGTCCACGCGCTCGCCTGCGCATTCGGCCTCACCGCGCTGCTGGCGGCGTCGGCCACCGCGTTCACGGTGATCAAGCTGGTCGGCGCCGCGTACCTGATCTATCTCGGCGTGCGGATGATCATCGCGAAGCAGGCCGCCGCGCCGTCGGGCGCCGCTGCCGCGCAGGCCGCGGCCGCCAAGCCGCTGCGCCAGCTGTTCATGCAGGGTTTCTGGACCAACGTGCTGAATCCGAAGGTCGTGCTGTTCTTCGTGTCGTTCTTCCCGCAGTTCGTGTCGGCCGACAGTCCGCACAAGGCTTGGGCGTTCCTGACCCTCGGCGCGGTGTTCGTCGCGATGAGCACGGTCTGGACGAGCCTGGTTGCGTGGGTGGCGGGCAGCGTCACGCAGCGCTTTTCCGGCAAGCCGGGCGTCAGAAAGTGGCTCGATCGCACGGTCGGCAGCGCTTTCGTCGGCCTCGGTCTTCGTCTGGCAGCTTCGCAACGCTGAGATTGAATTTTTCCGGCAAGACCTTATCTAACAAATCGCTTACAATTTTCCGCCGTGCCCTGTGATGCGCGGCGGGTCCCCCTGACGGATAAGGAGTGGGTATGTTCAATTGGGTCAAAACGGCGATGCTGATGGCCGCGATCACGGCCCTGTTCATCGTGATCGGCGGGATGATCGGCGGCTCGCGCGGCATGACGATCGCGCTGCTGTTCGCGCTCGGCATGAATTTCTTCTCGTACTGGTTCTCGGACAAGATGGTGCTGCGCATGTACAACGCGCAGGAAGTCGACGAGAGCACGGCACCGCAGTTCTACCGGATGGTGCGCGAGCTGGCCACGCGCGCGAACCTGCCGATGCCGCGCGTCTACCTGATCAACGAGGATGCGCCGAACGCATTCGCGACGGGCCGCAACCCCGAACATGCGGCGGTCGCCGCGACGACGGGCATCCTGCGCGTGCTGTCGGAGCGCGAGATGCGCGGCGTGATGGCGCACGAGCTCGCGCACGTGAAGCACCGCGACATCCTGATTTCGACGATCACCGCGACGATGGCGGGCGCGATCTCGGCACTCGCGAACTTCGCGATGTTCTTTGGCGGGCGCGACGAGAACGGCCGGCCGGCCAACCCGATCGCGGGGATCGCGGTCGCGCTGCTCGCCCCGATCGCAGGCGCCTTGATCCAGATGGCGATTTCGCGGGCTCGCGAGTTCGAAGCCGACCGCGGCGGCGCGCAGATTTCCGGCGATCCGCAGTCGCTCGCCACCGCGCTCGACAAGATTCATCGCTATGCGGCGGGCATTCCGTTCCAGGCGGCCGAGGCGCATCCGGCCACCGCGCAGATGATGATCATGAACCCGCTGCACGGCGGCGGCCTGCAGAACCTGTTCTCGACGCACCCGGCCACCGAGGAGCGCATCGCGCGCCTGATGGAGATGGCGCGCACCGGCCGCTTCGAGTGACCCTCGGCGACCCGCGCGGCCGTTGCCGCGCGGGGCCGCCCCGCCACCCCGCATGCTTCGCGCTGCGGGGTGTTTCATTTGTGCGCGCCGTAAAGGGGCCAAAGGGCCAGCATGGCCGCACGCTACAATGCGCGGTTTGGGATCGCCGGGTCATCTGGCCGCCGCGATCCCGCCGTTTGCCGCATTTGTTTGCCGCACCTGATTGCCGCGCCTGCTTGCCGATTCCGCACCGATGACACGACCCCGTTCTTCCGCCCCGACTTCTTCCGGCCGCCCGGCGCGCCTGGCTGCGCTGCACCTGGCGCCCGATTCGCTCGGCTTCGCGCTCGACGCGGCCGCGCAGGCGGTCGACGCGGTGCGACGCGGCACCGCGTTGCCGGCGGCGCTGTCGGCGGTATTCGCGCAGATGCCGTCCGGTGCGCAGGCGCTCGCGCGCGGCGCGACGCAGGACGTCGCCTACCGGACGATGCGTCGCCTCGGCAGCGCGGACTGGCTGATCGGCAAGTTCGTCAGCAAGGCGCCGCCCGCGCACGTGCACGCGGTGCTCGCCGGCGCGTTCGCGCTGCTGCTCGACCCGCCTGACGAGGCAGCGTACCCGGCGTTCACGGTGGTCGACCAGGCCGTCACCGTCATCGGTGCGCGCCGAGAATTCGCGTTCGCAAAGGGGATGGTCAACGCGGTGCTGCGCCGTTTCCTGCGCGAGCGCGACGCACTCGTCGCCGCGATGCAGGACGACCCGGTCGCACGCTGGAACTACCGCGCGTGGTGGGTCGATGCGGTGAAGCGCGCATGGCCCGATGCGTGGCAGGCGATTCTCGCGGCCGGCGAGCATCAGGGGCCGCTGACGTTGCGTGTGAATGCGCGCCGCGCGAGCGTCGATGCGTATCTCGACACGCTGCGTGCGAGCGGAATCGACGCGACTGCGATCGGCCGGCACGCGGTGCGGCTCGCGTCGGCGCTGCCGGTGGAGCGCATTCCGGGCTTCGCCGACGGCGTGGTGTCGGTGCAGGACGCCGGCGCGCAGCTCGCGGCCGAATGGCTCGGCGCGCGCGACGGCATGCGCGTGCTCGACGCGTGCGCGGCGCCCGGCGGCAAGACGGGCCATATTCTCGAACTCGCCGATGCGGAAGTCGTGGCGCTCGAAAGCGACGCGACGCGCGCGGCACGCATCGGCGAGAATCTCGTGCGCCTGTCGCTCGCGGCGAACGTGTGCGTCGGCGACGCGGGCGCGCCGGACACCTGGTACGACGGGCGTCCGTTCGATCGCATCCTGGCCGACGTGCCGTGCTCGGCGTCCGGCATCGTGCGGCGGCACCCCGACATCCGCTGGCTGCGCCGCGAGGCCGACATCCCGGCGCTGGTCGCGGAGCAGCGTCGCATCCTGTCGGCGCTGTGGCCGCTCGTGAAGCCGGGCGGCGAACTGCTTTACGTGACCTGTTCGATCTTCCCCGAGGAAGGCGAATTGCAGGCCCGCTGGTTTGAAGCGGCCTGTGAAGATGCGGTACGATTGGACGCCCCCGGCCAACTGCTGCCGGGCGGCGTGCAGGGACGGGCGGCCGCCGGCGCACTCGACCAGAACACCGATCACGACGGATTTTTCTACGCGCGGTTTCAGAAACGGTGACGATCAAACACCTTTTTCCCTTTCGGCTCGCGGCCGTCCTGCTGGTCGCGTTGACGCTGTGCCTGGCCGTCGTCCGGCCGGCGCATGCCGAATCGATCGCCGTGCAGCGCGCATCGCTCCAGTCCGACGGCAGCGGCTGGAGCCTGGACGCGCGGTTCGACTTCGAGCTGAATCCGAACCTCGAGGATGCCGTCAACAAGGGCATCCCGCTTTACTTCACGACCGACTTCGAGCTGAGCCGCGCGCGCTGGTACTGGTTCGACGAGCAGCCGGTGGCGGTCACGCAGACGATCCGCCTGTCGTTCCAGCCGCTCACGCGCGAGTACCGCGTGTCGACCGGCGGCCTGCAGCTCGGTTTCCCGTCGCTGAAGGATGCGCTCGCGGTGGTCCGCCACATCACGTCGTGGCACGTTATCGACCGTAACCAGGTACGGGCGGGCGAAACCTACACGGCGTCGGTGCGGATGCAGCTCGACACGGCGCTGATGCCGAAGCCGTTCCAGGTCGATGCCGTGAACAACCGCGACTGGACGCTCGGGTCGGACTGGAAGCGCTTCAACTTCACGGTGACCGAACGTGCTAAATAAAGTACGCCGCGCGGCCAGCGGGAAGAGCCTCCTCATCCGCGTGATCGTCTCGACGGTCGCGATCACCGCACTGCTGCTGCTCGTGCTGCTCGCGGCCGCGAGCGCGAACACCGAATTCTTCGACCGCTACTATTCGTGGCTGTACGCGACGAACATCATCGTCGCGCTCGTGTTCCTGCTCGTGGTGCTCGGGCTGATCGGGATGATCGTCGTGCGCCTGAGGAAGGGCAAGTTCGGCACGCGGCTGCTCGCGAAGCTCGCGGTGTTCTTCGCGCTCGTCGGCGTGGTGCCGGGCGGGATCATCTACATCGTGTCGTACCAGTTCGTGTCGCGCAGTATCGAGTCGTGGTTCGACGTGAACGTCGAGACGGCGCTGACGGCCGGGCTGAACCTCGGCCGCGGGATGCTCGATGCGTCGCTGTCCGATCTGCAGACCAAGGCGCGGCTGATGTCCGACCAGCTCGCGAGCGTCGACGCGAACACGAACGGCACGACGCTCACGCTGCTGCGGCTGCGCGACCAGTTCGGCGTGCAGGACGCGACGATCGTCGAGCCGAGCCGCGGCGGCTCGGGCGCCGCGCCCGACCTGCACATCGTCGCGCAGGCGTCGGGCAATTTCGCGGCGCTGATTCCGGACGACCTGCCGACGCCGCTGATGCTGAGCCAGGCGCGCGAACACGGCGCGTATGCGGCGATCGAGGGCGAGGTCGACGGCGACCCGCGCGCGCATGGCGCGAAGGGCGCGCTGCGGTTGCGCGTCGTGCGGCCGATTCCCGATGCGACGACGTCGCTGCTGCAGCCGGCGGAGCGGTTCCTGCAGCTCACGCAGCCGGTGCCGCCCGGGCTCGCGCACAACGCGGACGCCGTGCAGCGCGCGTACCGCGAGTACCAGGAAAAGTCGCTCGGCCGCACGGGCCTGCGCAAGATGTACATCGGCACGCTGACACTCGCGCTGTTCCTCGCGACCTTCATCGCGATGATGCTCGCGCTCGCGCTCGGCCAGCAGCTCGCGCGGCCGCTGTTCCTGCTCGCGCAGGGCACGAAGGAGATCACGGAAGGCGACTACACGCCGAAGCGCGAGATCAAGACGCGCGACGAGCTCGGCTTCCTCACGCAGTCGTTCAACGCGATGACGCGCCAGTTGTCCGAGGCGCGGCTCGCGGTCGAGAAGAACCGCATCGCGCTCGAGCATTCGAAGACGTATCTCGAGAGCATCCTCGCGAACCTGACGGCCGGCGTGTTCGTGCTCGACCGCCAGTTCCGGCTGACGACGGCCAATCGCGGCGCCGAGCGGATCTTCCGGCAGCCGTTCAACTCGCTGATCGGCACGACGCTCGACCGGATCGGCGTGGCCGCCGGGTTCGGCGCGATGGTGCGCAAGGCATTCGCCGATCGCGAGGCGGCGTCCGACGGCGGCAGCGGCGATCGCGGCCACTGGCAGCAGCAGTTCGCGATCGAGGTGCCGGGCGAAACCGATCCGCTGACGCTGCTCGTGCGCGGCACGCGGCTCGTGTCGACGGTCGAGGGGCAGGCCGACGATCCGCAGACGTCCGGTTACGTCGTCGTGTTCGACGACATCTCCGACGTGATTTCCGCGCAGCGTTCGGTCGCGTGGGGCGAGGTCGCGCGGCGGCTCGCGCACGAGATCAAGAATCCGCTGACGCCGATCCAGCTGTCGGCCGAGCGGCTGCAGATGAAGCTGTCGGACAAGCTCGCGCCGCCCGACGCGGACGTGCTCAAGCGCGGCGCGACGATGATCGTGAACCAGGTGGCCGCGATGAAGCGGATGGTCGACGATTTCCGCGAATACGCGCGCACGCCGCCGGCGGTGCTCGCGAACCTGCAGTTGAACGAACTGGCGAGCGAGGTGCTCGGGCTGTACGGCGTCGGCGAAGGCAAGAGCCCGATCGTCGCCGAGCTCGCGCCGTCGCTGCCGGTAATTCGCGGCGATGCGACGCAATTGCGCCAGGTGATTCACAACCTGCTGCAGAATGCGCAGGATTCGGTCGCGGAGTCCGCGCATCCGCGTGTGTTGATCGAAACCAAGACAGTAGAATATGGCGACCCCGACGCCGAGGGCAAAACGCGCGTCGCGGTACGGCTTACCGTGTCCGACAACGGGCCCGGTTTTCCGGCACGCATCCTGACCCGCGCGTTCGAGCCTTACGTGACGACGAAGGCGAAGGGCACGGGGCTCGGGTTGGCCACGGTCAAGAAAATCGTTGACGAGCACGGCGCGCGGATCGATCTGCGCAATCGCATGCACGGCGAGACCGTCGAGGGTGCGCAGGTATCGATCCTGTTCCTGCAGATGGCGAGCGATACGCCAGGCGCCGAACCGGGTGCACAGGACGGGACGACTCCCGCCAAGACAAAAGCAAGTGAGCAGACAAAGGCAGCGTAAATGGCAACCATCCTGGTGGTAGATGATGAAATGGGCATCCGGGAATTGCTCTCGGAGATCCTCAGCGATGAAGGACATGTCGTCGAGGCGGCGGAGAACGCGCAGGCCGCGCGGGAATACCGGCTGAATCAGGCGCCCGATCTCGTGCTGCTCGATATCTGGATGCCCGATACCGACGGCGTCACGCTGCTCAAGGAATGGGCGGCGCAGGGGCTGCTGACGATGCCCGTGATCATGATGTCAGGGCACGCGACGATCGATACCGCCGTCGAGGCGACCAAGATCGGCGCGCTCGATTTCCTCGAAAAGCCGATCGCGCTGCAGAAGCTGCTGAAGTCGGTCGAGCACGGTCTCGCCCGCGGCGCGGCGCCGGTGTCCGCGAACGCGGCGGCGAAGGCAGGCGGCGGGCAGGCCGCGGGGCCGGCGACGGTCGCGTCCGCGGCGGCGCTGCCGACGCTCGGCGACGACATGGCGTCGGCGCTCGGCCTCGCGGGCCAGACGGCGGCGATCCCGTTCGACATCCCGTTGCGCGAAGCGCGCGATGCGTTCGAGCGCGCGTACTTCGAGTATCACCTCGCGCGCGAGAACGGCAGCATGACGCGCGTCGCGGAGAAGACGGGCCTCGAGCGCACGCACCTGTATCGCAAGCTCAAGCAGCTCGGCGTCGAGCTCGGCAAGAAGCCGTCCGAAGGTGCGCTGTAAAATATTTTGCGAAAGCACTTGCCCGGGGGCGAATAGCTCGATATACTTTCATTCTTCGTTGGCCCGGTAGCTCAGTTGGTAGAGCAGCGGATTGAAAATCCGCGTGTCGATGGTTCGATTCCGTCCCAGGCCACCAGCATTTAAAACCCCAAGAATCGGAAGGTTCTTGGGGTTTTTCGTTTGTGATGGGTATCGCGTGTCGTGGGCGGCGGGCCCGGCAGCATTCGCCGGGGCATGATAAAATCCGTGCCCGCTCAATGACTTAGCGCATCGCTTCATGCACATGGCAGGCTGCCCGCGGCGCGCCTGTCGTGGCGCGCGGCAACGATGCCGCGCGATGAGCGGTATAAGCGCGCCGCCGCATTCGCGGCCGACCGCGCTGCCTATACTGGTCGAGCCGGCGCAGGCCGGTCGCGTCGGGCCGTCCGGCGGCAGCCGGCCTCGGGGCGCAGTGCGACGCGAGCCTACACATTCACGGAGTATCACGGTGATTCGGACAGACGCTAAAGACGGCGCGCTCGTGTTGTTTTCCGGCGGGCAGGACTCCGCCACGTGCGTGGCATGGGCCCTCGAACGCTACCAGACGGTCGAGACGCTCGGCTTCGATTACGGCCAGCGTCATCGCGTCGAACTCGAGTGCCGCGAAGGCGTGCGCGAAGCGCTGAAGCACAGGTTTCCGGCGTGGTCGGACCGGCTCGGCGACGATCACATGATCGACCTGTCGGTGCTCGGCGCGATCAGCGATACCGCGATGACGCGCACGATCGAGATCGAGACGACGGCCAACGGCCTGCCGAACACGTTCGTGCCGGGCCGCAACCTGATGTTCATGACGATCGCCGCGGCGATCGCCTATCGCCGCGGGCTGCGCGTGCTGGTCGGCGGGATGTGCGAGACCGATTTCTCGGGCTATCCCGATTGCCGCGACGACACGATGAAGGCGCTGCAGGTCGCGCTGAATCTCGGGATGGATACGCGCATGGTGCTCGAGACGCCGCTGATGTGGCTCGACAAGGCGCAGACGTGGCAGCTCGCCGAACAGCTCGGCGGCGACGCGCTCGTCGAACTGATCCGCGTCGAGACGCACACGTGCTACGTGGGCGAGCGCGCGGAACTGCACGACTGGGGCTTCGGCTGCGGCGAATGCCCGGCCTGCAAGCTGCGCAAGCGCGGCTACGAGGCTTACCTGAAGGGCGAGCGGGTGACCGAAGCGCCGCTGTGATGCGGCTCGCGCGGGCAGCGCTTGATGGACAACGGATTCTGATCGACAACGAGCGGCGCGAGCCGGACGAAGCACGATGACTTACGCGGTCAAGGAAATTTTCTACACGTTGCAGGGCGAGGGCGCGAATGCGGGCCGGCCGGCCGTGTTCTGCCGGTTCGCCGGCTGCAACCTGTGGTCGGGCCGCGAAGAGGATCGTGCGGAGGCCGTGTGCCGCTTCTGCGATACGGATTTCGTCGGCACCGACGGCGAGAACGGCGGCAAGTTCAAGGACGCCGCCGCGCTCGTCGCGACGATCGCCGGCCTGTGGCCGGAGGGCGAAGCGAATCGCTTCGTCGTCTGCACGGGCGGTGAGCCGATGCTGCAGCTCGACCAGCCGCTCGTCGACGCGCTGCACGCGGCCGGCTTCGAGATCGCGATCGAGACCAACGGTTCGCTGCCGGTGCTCGAATCGATCGACTGGATCTGCGTGAGCCCGAAGGCCGATGCGCCGCTCGTCGTCACGAAGGGCAACGAACTGAAGGTCGTCGTGCCGCAGGACAACCAGCGGCTGGCCGACTACGCGAAGCTCGACTTCGAGTATTTTCTCGTGCAGCCGATGGACGGCCCGTCGCGCGACCTCAACACGAAGCTCGCGATCGACTGGTGCAAGCGTCATCCGCAGTGGCGGCTGTCGATGCAGACCCACAAATATCTGAACATTCCCTGAGCCACGGCTTTTGACATCGTGCTGATTACCCGAAAACTCGAATTCGACGCGGGCCACCGCATTCCCGATCACCGCAGCCAGTGCCGGAATCTGCACGGCCATCGCTACGTGCTCGAAATCACGCTGCGCGGCGATCTCGTCGATACCGAGGGGGCGCCCGACCGCGGCATGGTGATGGATTTCGCCGACGTGAAGGCGCTCGCGATGGAGCACCTCGTCAGCAAGTGGGACCACGCGTTCCTGGTCTATGCGCGCGACGACGTCGTGCGCTCGTTCCTCGAGCAGATGGCCGACCACAAGACGGTCGTGATCGACCGGATCCCGACCGTCGAGAACCTCGCGGCGATCGCGTTCGACCTCCTCGCGAACGTGTACGACGCGCACTACGGCGTGAACCTGCGCCTCGAGCGCGTGCGGTTGTACGAAACGCCGAACTGCTGGGCCGACGTCGAGCGCCAGCCCGGCCGCTGATCCTGCCTGCCCCCGCAGCCCCGCTGTCCGGCGCGGGCTGCCCGTCGCCGCGCACCGTGGCCTCGACTCCCTCCTTCCCGCGTCGGTAGGGCTTCCCCTGTCTGTTCCCGCATCGAGCGCCCGCCGCGCTATGATCGACGTGCCGCACCGAAAAACGCTCGCGTGAGCCATTGCGCGGCCCGCGCTGTCAGATCGGCCGTCCCGGGCCGACTCACGTTCTCTGGCGCGCGATCCGTCGCCGCCGCCGTGCTTCGGTTGCCCGGCGGTATGCATTCCGCTTTCCGCTGCGCCTGTTGCTTGTCCCGTTCGATTGCCGTTCCGTTCCGGAGGCCGTATCGATGAGCACGCTCACCAATTCCCTCAAACAACGCCTGCGCGACGGTGACGAGCCGCTGTACGGCCTGTGGCTGTCGCTCGGCAGCGACTCGGCGGCGGAAGCGCTCGCGCACGCCGGTTACGACTGGCTCTGCATCGACATGGAGCATGCGCCGAACGACAGTCGCGACGTGGCGTCGCAACTACGTGCGATCGCCGCGGCGCATCTGCCGAGCGAGCCGGTCGTGCGCGTGCCGGCTCGCGAGCCGTGGCTCGTGAAGCGCGCGCTCGACGCCGGCGCGCGCACGCTGATGTTCCCGTGTATCGAGACGCCCGACGACGCCGCGCACGCGGTGCGGCTCACGCGCTTCCCGTCGCCCGACACGCCCGACGGACTGCGCGGTGTCGCAGGCATGGTGCGCGCGGCAGCGTTCGGCATGCGCCGCGACTACCTGCAGACGGCGAATGCGCAAGTGGCGGTGGTCGTGCAGGTCGAATCGGCGCGCGGCGTCGACGAAGTCGAGCGGATCGCGACGACGCCCGGCGTCGACTGCCTGTTCGTCGGCCCGGCCGATCTCGCGGCGAGCCTCGGGCATCTCGGCGACATCCGCCATCCGGACGTCGAAACCGCGATGGCGCGCGTGCTCGCGGCCGGCAAGCAGGCAGGCGTCGCGGTCGGCATCTTCGCGGGCGACACGGCGGCCGCGCGCCAGTATCGCGACGCCGGTTACCGGATGATCACGGTATCGGCCGACGTGAGCTGGCTATTGCGCGCGACGCGGCAGGCGTTGCAGGAGGTACGGTCATGAACGGCGCAGACGCTGCGTGCCGCAGGCGCGCGCGGATCGGGACGATGGTCGGCCTGTGGGCCGTGTGTGCGGTGGCCGCCGCGCAGGGCGCGCCGCAAGCGAAGCCCGACCCGTCGCGCGAGACGCAATCGGCGGTTGCCGACTACAACGCCGGCGACTATCGCGCGGCGCTGGTGCAATTCCACGATGCGGCCGAGCGCGGCGATCGCCTCGCGCAGTTCAACTACGCGATGATGCTGCTGACGGGCGAAGGCGTGACGGCGAACGTCGACGAAGGGCTGCGCTGGCTCAGGCGCGCGGCGGACGCGAACATGTCGCATGCGCAGTACGTGTACGGCCGGATGTTCGACGATGGCGAATTCGTCGCGCGCAATCCGGCGGAAGCGCATCGCTGGTTCCTGCGCGCCGCGAAGCAGGGGCACGTGCAGGCCGAGCTGTCGCTCGCGAACCAGTTCCTCGACGGGCGCGGCACGCCGCGCGACAACCGGCAGGCGTTCGCATGGTACAAGCAGGCCGCCGACGCGGGCGAGCCGACCGCACAGTACGTGACCGCGTCGTTCTACGAGCGCGGCGGCGACGGCGTCGCGCAGAACCTGAACATCGCACGTGCGTATTACGCGGCGGCGGCCGCGCAGGGCGACGAGACGGCCGGGATGAAATTCAAGGAGCTGAGCGCGCGGCTGAAGGCGCCGGGGCCGGCATCGGGCGCCGGCGCGGAGCCCGGCAAGCCGCACGCGCCGCCGCAGTAGACGGCCGCATTCGGCGCATCCAATGAAAAACGGCGCCGGGGCGCCGTTTTCGTGTGCCGCGGTGCGGGGCCGCGATCAGCTCTTCATCAGCCGCCGCTGCCGCCCGACGCTCATGATCATCCCGATCGCGATGCCGAGCGTCGTGAGCGCGGTGCCGCCGTAACTCATGAACGGCAGCGGCACGCCGACGACCGGCAGCACGCCGCTCACCATCCCGATGTTGACGAACGCGTAGACGAAGAACGCGAGCGTGAGCGAGCCCGCCAGCAGCCGGCCGAACAGCGTCGCGCCCTGCGCGGCGATGTAGAGCCCGCGGGCGATCAGCGCCATGTACAGCGTCAGCAGCACGAGCCCGCCGGCGAGCCCCCATTCCTCCGAGAACACCGCGAAGATGAAGTCGGTGTGCTTTTCCGGAATGAATTCGAGGTGCGCCTGCGTGCCTTTCAGGTAGCCCTTGCCGAGCACGCCGCCCGAGCCGATCGCGATCACGGCCTGGATCGTGTGGAAGCCCTTGCCGAGCGGGTCGGACGTCGGGTCGAGCAGCGTGCACACCCGGTGTTTCTGGTAGTCGTGCATCAGCGGCCACTGTACTTCGGGCTGGCAGATGCGTTCCTCGAACACGGCGATCGAGCCGACCGCGAGCACGCCCGCGACGAGCACCGGCACGATCAGCTTGAACGACAGGCCGGCGAGGTAGATCACGAAGAAGCCGGCCGCGAACACGAGCAGGCCCGTGCCGAGGTCGGGCTGCTTCGCGATCAGCCCGACCGGCACCAGCAGGATTCCGAACGCGGCGATGAAGTCGTACCAGCGCAGCCCCCCTTCGCGGCGCTGGTAGTACCACGCGAGCATCAGCGGCGTCGCGATCTTGAGGATTTCGGACGGCTGGATCACGACGCCGACGTTCAGCCAGCGCTTCGCGCCCTTCTTGGTCATCCCGAACAGCGCGACCGCAATCAGCAGCGTCACCCCGAACGTGTAGAGCGGGACCGCGAAGCGCATCAGCGTGGTCGGCGGGATGTTGGCGATCACCCACATCAGCACGAACGTCAGCAGGATGTTGCGCAACTGGTCCTCGACGCGGCCCGGCATGTCGATCGACGCGCTGTACAGCGTGACGATGCCGACGCACAGCAGCAGGAACACGATGAGGGCGAGCGGGCGATCGAAGCCCGCGAACATCTGCTTGATCTTGTCGAGCCAGGCGCGCTTGTCGAATTGCATGCCTTTCTCCGTTAATGAGCGGTGCCGGCGTCCGCCGCTTTCGCGGGGGCCGTCGCACGATGGTTGTCGTCCCGCGGCGCGGCGGCGACCGGCTGCGCGTCGCTGGCGGGCCGGCGCGGCCGGTGCGGGCGCCGGATCGGCGGCAGGCTCGCGGCCATCGGCGCCGCGGCGCTCGCGTCGGCCGGCGCGGTGGCGCTGGCGGCCCCAGAGGCGCCCAAGGCACCCGACGCACCCGATGCCGCCTCGGCCGCGCTGGCCGCCGACGGCACGACCGGCTGCGGCAGCGCGGTGAAGCCGGCCGCGATCGTGGCGGGCTTCGACGTGTCGCCGACCACCGGCGCGCTCACCGGCTCGGTCGCCGACGCCGCGGCGGCCACGGCCGCGGCCTCGTTCTTCGGGTTCTGGCGCTCGACCAGGTAGTAGTCGAGCACGCGACGCGCGATCGGGCCGGCGGCCTGCGCACCCCAGCCGCCGTTCTCGACGACCAGCGCGACGGCGATCTGCGGATGGTCGACCGGCGCGTACGCGATGAACAGCGCGTGGTCGCGCAGGTGTTCGGCGAGCAGGTGGCCCTTGTAGTTCGAACCCTGCAGCGAGAACACCTGCGCGGTACCGGTCTTGCCGGCGGCGAGGTACTGCGCGCCGCGGAACACCTTGTACGCGGTCCCGGACGGGTTCTCGATCACGTTCTCCATCCCGCGCTTCACGACGTCGATGTCGGCCGCCTTCAGCGGAATCACCTCGCTTTCCTTCGGCACGGTCAGGTGGCGCGCCCGCGAGATCGGGTCCTCGACTTCCTTCACGAGGTGAGGCTTCATCACGACGCCGTTGTTCGCGAGCGTTGCCGTGGCATGCGCGAGCTGCAGGATCGTGAACGAGTTGTAGCCCTGGCCGATCCCGAGGCTGATCGTCTCGCCGTCGAACCACTTCTGCTGCGCGGCCTTCTTGAACGCCTTCTTCTTCCAGTCGGTCGACGGCAGGATGCCGCGCGCCTCGCCCTGGATGTCGATTCCGGTGATCTGGCCGAAGCCGAACGGCTTCATGAAGTTCGCGATCGCGTTCACGCCGAGGTCGCGCGCGAGCATGTAGAAGTAGGTGTCGTTCGACACCATGATCGCCTTGTTCATGTCGACCCAGCCCTGGCCGGAGCGCACGTCGTTGCGGAACGTGTGGCCGCCGAACGTGAAGTAGCCCGGGTCCTGGAAGCCCCAGCCCGGCGTGCGCTTGCCGAGCGTGAGGCCCGCGAGCGCCATGAACGGCTTGTACGTCGAGCCGGGCGGGTAGGTGCCGTGCAGCGGGCGGTTCAGGAGCGGCTTGTCGGGCGAGTTGTTCAGCTCGTCCCAGGTCTGCTGGTCGATGCCGTCGACGAACGAGTTCGGGTCGAAGCTCGGCGACGATACGAACGCGAGCACGTCGCCCGTCTTCGGCTCGATCGCGACGAGCGCGCCGCGCTTGCCGGCGAACGCCTGCTCGGCGACCTGCTGCAGCCCGATGTCGAGCGACAGCACGAGGTTGTTGCCGGGCGTCGCCTGCGTGCGCGACAGCGTGCGCACCGGCCGGCCGCCGGCCGTCACCTCGACTTCCTCGAAACCCGTCAGCCCGTGCAGCTCGGTCTCGTAGCTCTGCTCGACGCCGATCTTGCCGATGTAGTCGGTGCCCTTGTAGTTGTTCGCGTCGCGGCGCGGATCGTAGTGCTCCTGGTCGCTGTCGTTGTCGTCGCTCATCGCGTCGATGCGATCCTGGTCGCGCTTCGAGATCCGGCCGATATAGCCGATCACGTGCGCGGCCGTCATGCCGAGCGGGTACTGGCGGAACAGCCGCGCGCGCACGTCGACGCCGGGGAAGCGGAAGCGCTGCGCGGTGAAGCGCGCGACTTCGGCGTCGGTGAGCCGCGTGCGGATCGGCAGGCTCTCGAAGTTCTTCGAGTCTTCCTGCAGCTTCTTGAAGCGGCGGCGGTCGCGGGCGTCGATCGGGATGATCTCGGACAGCTTGTCGATCGTGTTGTCGAGCGTGTCGTCGAGCTTCGACGGCGTGATCTCGAGCGTGTACGCCGAGTAGTTCTTCGCGAGGATCACGCCGTTGCGGTCGGTGATGATCCCGCGGTTCGGCACGATCGGCGCGACCGAGATGCGGTTTTCCTCGGCCTGCAGCGCGTATTTGCCGTGCTGCATCAGCTGCAGGTAGAAGAAGCGGCTCGCGAGCAGCCCGAAGCAGACGAACACGAACACGCCCGCCGCCGCGACGCGCAGGCGG
The DNA here is from genome assembly GCF_016759955.1 of Burkholderia sp. KCJ3K979. Taxonomy (NCBI): domain Bacteria; kingdom Pseudomonadati; phylum Pseudomonadota; class Betaproteobacteria; order Burkholderiales; family Burkholderiaceae; genus Burkholderia; species Burkholderia sp. KCJ3K979. Next base: position 11,621 of record NZ_JACFYV010000004.1, on the reverse strand, counting down.
AACCTCGAGAGCTGCTGTTGGGTGTCGTTGAATTCGGTCATTTAAGGGCAATCTGGCCCGCGCGCGGACGCGGGCGAGGTGCCGCCCCGGAGCGCGGCGCGCGGCGGGCGTGGGGGCGGCGGGTATTCAAGGTCGGTCCGGCTCAGATCGGGCGCGTATCGTCCGGGTCGACCGGGCGGCGTTGCGGCATCAGCAGCAGGTGGCTCGCGATCGGCCACAGCGCGGCTTCGACGAAACCGTCGACGAGATAGCGCCAGCCGGGGAACGCGGCGCCCATCAGCAGGCGGATCACGAACGGCACGAGCTGCGCGGCGACCAGCAGCGGCGTCACGTACAGCACCTGCACGCCGATCGGCATCCACAGCACGCGGCGGTGGATCGTGATCGCGCCGTACGACAGCAGCGTATAGGCGAGCGCGTGCTCGCCGAGCAGCCCCGCGTCGTGCACGTCCATCAGGATGCCGAGCGCGAACGCGACGCCCATCCCGACCTTGCGCGGCTGGTGGATGTTCCAGAACAGCAGCACGAGCGCGACGAAGTCGGGCACGCCGGGCAGGCGGCCCCATGGCATCAGGTTCAGCAGGAACGCGGCGGCGAGGCTGAAGACGATGAAGTACGGATTGACCGGCTGCAGGATGTATTGCGGGCGGTTCATCGCTGGGCTCCTGATTGCCCGGCGGCGGGCTTCGCGGGCGCGGCGGCGGGCTGGGCCGGCGCCGCAGGGGCTGCCGGCGCCGGTTTCGCGCCGGGCTGGGCCGCGGCGGCCGGCTTCGCGTTCGCGTCGGCCTTGTCGGTTTTCTCGGCCTTTTCGCCCTTCGCGGCGGCTTTCGCGCCCTTCTTGCCCTTCGCGTTCTTCTCGGCGGCGGGATCGGGCTCGGCCGGGCGCGGCGGGATGTCGTTGCGGTAATGCAGCACGAGCATCTGGCGCGCGCCGCGCACGGCCGCGACCGGCGCGCAGGTCACCCGGGCGAACGCGGTATCGGCGAGCTTGTCGACGCGCACGACCTTCGCGACCGGCAGGCCGGGCGGATAGACGCCATCGAGGCCGCTCGTGATCAGCTCGTCGCCGGCGACGAGATCCGCGCTCGTCGGCACGAAGCGCAGGTCGAGCGAATCGCCCTTCGGCGTGCCGTAGATCACGCTGCGCAGGCCGGTGCGCAGCACCTGCACGGGAATCGCGAGATCGCGGTCGGTGACCAGCGTGACTTCGGATTGCAGCGGGAACACGCGCGTGACCTGGCCGATCACGCCGTCCTCGCTGACGACGGGCGAGCCGTCCTGGATGCCTTGCTGCGAGCCTTGCCCGACCACGATCTTCTGCGTGAACGGATCGCTCGTGTCGTACTGGATCTCGACCGGCGTCGATTGCGTCGCGATGTGCTGGCGCAGTTCGAGCACCGCGCGCAGGTGCGCGTTCTCCTGCGTGAGCACGGCGGCCTGGTTGGCCTGCGTGGACAATTGCAGGTTGCGCTTGCGGAGATCGTCGTTCTCGTGGCGCAGCGCCGCGCCGGTGACGGCGAGGTCGGCCGCGCCCATGAACAGGTCGCGCGGCACGAGCGCCGCGCGTTGCAGCGGGTAGAGCACGGTGCCGAGCACGCCGCGCACGATTTCGAGCGTGCTGAAGCGCGCGTCCGACACGAGGAGCGCGATGGCGAGGGCGACGAAGAAGATGAGCCGCGCGAGCGCGGGCGGACCTTGCTTGAAGAGGGGCGGCGGACTGTATTCCATGGTCGGCGCCGGGCGCGTGTGATCGGTTAAATAATGCTCAGACGCGCAAACGGCGCGGCGGTTCGTTCTGAACGAGCGATCCGGCCACGCCGCGGGTGCGTCATATCAAACGGGACTGCCTAGGCGATCACTGGGCGATCACTCGTACGAGAAGATGCTGCCCAGCTTGTCCATGCGCTCGAGCGCCATGCCCGAACCGCGCACGACGCAGGTCAGCGGATCTTCCGCGACGAGCACCGGCAGGCCGGTTTCTTCCGCGAGCAGGCGATCGAGGTCGCGCAGCAGCGCGCCGCCGCCCGTCAGCATCATCCCGCGTTCGGCGATGTCGGCGCCGAGTTCCGGCGGCGTCTGTTCGAGCGCGATCTTCACCGACGACACGATCTGGTTCAGCGGATCGGTCAGTGCTTCGAGGATTTCGTTGCTGGAGATCGTGAAGCTGCGCGGGATGCCTTCCGACAGGTTGCGGCCCTTCACTTCCATTTCCTTGACTTCGGAGCCCGGGAACGCGGAGCCGATTTCCTTCTTGATCGCCTCGGCGGTCTGCTCGCCGATCAGCATCCCGTAGTTGCGGCGGATGTAGTTGACGATCGCCTCGTCGAACTTGTCGCCGCCGACGCGCACCGAGCCTTTGTAGACGATGCCGCCGAGCGAGATCACGCCGACTTCGGTGGTGCCGCCGCCGATGTCGACGACCATCGAGCCGGTGGCTTCCGAGACCGGCAGGCCCGCGCCGATCGCGGCCGCCATCGGCTCCTCGATCAGGTAGACCTGCGACGCGCCGGCGCCGTGCGCCGCTTCCTTGATCGCGCGGCGCTCGACCTGGGTCGAGCCGCACGGCACGCAGATGATGATGCGCGGCGACGGCGAGAACATGCGCGACTCGTGGGCCGTCTTGATGAACTGCTTGATCATCTGCTCGGTGACGGTGAAGTCGGCGATCACGCCGTCCTTCATCGGGCGGATCGCCTCGATGTTGCCCGGCACCTTGCCGAGCATCTGCTTGGCTTCCTTGCCGACCGCCTGGATCGTCTTCTTGCCGTTGGGGCCGCCTTCCTGGCGGATCGACACGACGGACGGTTCATCGAGCACGATGCCCTTGCCGCGCATGTAGATCAGGGTGTTTGCGGTGCCGAGGTCGATCGCGAGATCGTTGGAGAAGTAGCTGCGCAAAAAACCGAACATTCAGAATCCTGTTTCGCTCTGGGCCGGCCCTGCATAGCGAGCGCTGAGGGCGGCAGCGGAAAAAATAACAGCCTCGGGAAGCGTGGCGGAAGCGGCCGCCGCGGCGCACGAAGCTGCGAGTGATGTCTACCGGGGATCGCACGAAGCACGCACGGCTTGCCGAAGCAGGGCGAAACGGTGCGGGAAAAGGCTGCCGGGTTTGGGTCGAACGCGTAATGATACCTTATAATTTCACGGTATTTGAATCGAAACGGGCGGTATTTTTGCCGCTTCGGCCCCGATTTCTGAGGGTGGATCGCACCCTCCAACCCCCCGCCGCAGTGCTGCTTTCGATGCACTGCGCAGCCTTGTTTTTCCGGTGATCGCATGGCCCTGACCCTGACCGATGTGAAACGCATCGCGCACCTGGCGCGACTCGAAATGGCCGACGCCGACGCCGAGCACATGCTCGGCCAGCTCAATGAATTCTTCGGCCTCGTCGAGCAGATGCAGGCGGTCGACACCGCCGGCATCGCGCCGCTCGCCCACCCGATCGAACAGATCCAGGAAGTCGCGCAGCGCCTGCGCGACGACGCCGTGACGGAAGTCGTCAATCGCGACGACAACCAGCGTCCGGCGCCGGCCGTCCAGGACGGCCTCTATCTCGTGCCGAAGGTGATCGAGTAAGCATTCGATGACAAGCGCGCCGGCCGTCCAGCGCCGCGCGCGACCCAGAATTCCCAGGAAAACCACTCAATGCACGCAAAAAGCCTGACCGAACTGCGCGCCGCGCTCGCCGCCAAGGAATGCTCGGCCGTCGAGCTCGCGCAGCACTATCTGAAACGGATCGACGCCGCGCGCGACCTGAACGCGTTCGTTCAAGTCGACGCCGACCTCACCCTCGCGCAGGCGAAAGCCGCCGACGCCGAACTCGCGCGCGGCGCGGGCGGCGCGCTCACCGGCCTGCCGATCGCGCACAAGGACGTGTTCGTCACGCGCGGCTGGCGCTCGACCGCCGGCTCGAAAATGCTCGCGAACTACGAGAGCCCGTTCGACGCGACCGTCGTCGCCCGCCTGCAGGCGGCCGGCATGGTCACGCTCGGCAAGACCAACATGGACGAGTTCGCGATGGGCTCGTCGAACGAAAACTCGGCGTTCGGCGCGGTGAAGAACCCGTGGGACACGAACGCAGTGCCGGGCGGCAGCTCGGGCGGCAGCTCGGCCGCCGTCGCCGCGCGCCTCGCGCCGGCCGCGACCGGCACCGACACCGGCGGCTCGATCCGCCAGCCCGCGTCGTTCGCGGGCGTGACGGGCATCAAGCCGACCTACGGTCGCGTGTCGCGCTACGGGATGATCGCGTTCGCGTCGTCGCTCGACCAGGGCGGCCCGATGGCGCAGAGCGCGTCCGACTGCGCGCTGCTGCTGAACGCGATGGCCGGCTTCGACGAGCGCGACTCGACGAGCCTCGAGCGCGACGACGAAGACTTCACGCGCCACCTCGGCCAGCCCTGGGCGGCCGGCAACGACGCGGCCAAGCCGCTCGCGGGCCTGCGCATCGGTTTGCCGAACGAGTATTTCGGCGCCGGCCTCGCCGACGACGTGCGCGCGACGATCGACGCGGCGCTCAAGCAATACGAGGCGCTCGGCGCGACGCTCGTGCCGGTGTCGCTGCCGAAGACGGAACTGTCGATCCCCGTGTACTACGTGATCGCCCCGGCGGAAGCATCGTCGAACCTGTCGCGTTTCGACGGCGTGCGCTTTGGCCACCGCGCCGCGCAGTACGGCGATCTGCTCGACATGTACAAGAAGTCGCGCGCCGAAGGCTTCGGGCCTGAAGTGAAGCGCCGGATTCTGGTCGGCACCTACGTGCTGTCGCACGGCTACTACGACGCGTACTACCTGCAGGCGCAGAAGATCCGCCGCATCATCGCGAACGATTTCCAGGAAGCGTTCAAGTCCTGCGACGTGATCATGGGCCCGGCGTCGCCGACGGTCGCATGGGATCTCGGCGCGAAGGGCGACGATCCGGTGCAGATGTATCTCGCGGATATCTACACGCTGTCGGTGAGCCTCGCGGGCCTCCCGGGCATGAGCGTGCCGTGCGGCTTCGGCGCGGGCGCGAACGCGAAGCGCCCGGTCGGCCTGCAGATCATCGGCAACTATTTCAACGAAGCCCGGATGCTGCAGGTCGCCGACGCGTTCCAGCGCGCGACCGACTGGCACAAGCAAGTTCCGGCAGGGGTGTAAGCACATGGCTACTCAGTGGGAAGTCGTTATCGGTCTCGAGACGCACGCGCAACTGTCGACCGTCTCGAAGATTTTCTCGGGCGCATCGACGCAGTTCGGCGCGGAGCCGAATACGCAGGCGTGCCCGGTCGACCTGGCGCTGCCGGGCGTGCTGCCGGTGCTGAACCGCGGCGCGGTCGAGCGGGCGATCCGCTTCGGCCTCGCGATCGGCTCGACCATCGCGCCGCGCAGCATCTTCGCGCGCAAGAATTATTTCTACCCCGATCTGCCGAAGGGCTATCAGATCAGCCAGTACGAGATTCCGGTCGTGCAGGGCGGCCAGATCACGATCCAGGTGCCCGCCAACGAGAAGGCCGGCAAGCCGGCGTACGAGAAGACGGTCAACCTGACCCGCGCGCACCTCGAGGAAGACGCGGGCAAGTCGCTGCATGAAGACTTCGCCGGGATGACCGGGATCGACCTGAACCGCGCGGGCACGCCGCTGCTCGAGATCGTCACCGAGCCGGAAATGCGCAGCGCGGCCGAGGCCGTTGCCTATGCGAAGGCGCTGCATGCGCTCGTCGTGTGGCTCGGCATCTGCGACGGCAACATGCAGGAAGGCTCGTTCCGCTGCGACGCGAACGTGTCGGTGCGACCGGTCGGCCAGGAGAAATTCGGCACGCGTGCGGAAATCAAGAACCTGAACTCGTTCCGGTTCCTCGAGGAAGCGATCAACTACGAAGTGCGTCGCCAGATCGAGCTGATCGAGGACGGCGGCGAAGTCGTGCAGGAAACGCGCCTGTACGATCCGGACAAGCGCGAGACGCGCTCGATGCGCAGCAAGGAAGACGCGCACGATTACCGCTACTTCCCCGATCCCGACCTGATGCCGCTCGTGATCGGCCGGGACTGGGTCGAGCGCGTGCAGTCCGGCATGCCGGAGCTGCCGGCCGCGATGCAGCAGCGCTTCGTCGGCGAGTACGGTGTGTCCGCGTACGACGCGGGCGTGCTGACGTCGAGCAAGGCGATGGCCGCGTACTTCGAGTCGGTGGTCGCGAAGGCCGGTGCGGCGAATGCGAAGATCGTCGCGAACTGGCTGATGGGCGACGTGTCGTCGCAGCTGAACCGCGACGGCATCGAGATCGACGCGATTCCCGTCTCGGCCGCGCAGCTCGCGCTGCTGCTGCAACGGATCGCCGACGGCACGATCTCGAACAAGATCGCGAAGGAAATCTTCGCGACGATCTGGGACGAGAAGGCGACCGACGAAGGCGCGGCCGACCGCATCATCGACGCGAAGGGCCTCAAGCAGATCTCCGACACCGGCGCGCTGGAAGCGATCATCGACGAAGTGCTCGCGGCGAACGCGAAGTCGGTCGAGGAATTCCGCGCCGGCAAGGAAAAGGCGTTCAACGCGCTGATCGGCCAGGCGATGAAGGCGACCAAGGGCAAGGCCAATCCGCAGCAGGTCAACGAACTGCTGAAGAAGAAGCTCGGCTGAGCATGCGCGCGCGTCTGAACCGCGCTTGACGACGGGCCGCTCCGAACCAGTTCGGGGCGGCCCGTCGCGTTTGGTGGATGCGTTATCGTATGCACCACACCGTCCAACGGAGGAACGAATGGCGAAACAACCGTCGCTCGACGATTTCCGCGTGCCCTACAGCACGCGCGAGAAGGAAGCCGCCGCATTCAAGCTCGACGCGTTCGACCCTGGCGCGAAGCCGTTTTCGTCCGGCTCGAAGGAGGCCGACCGCGAACGGCTGTCGGTCGTGTCGACCGAGCTCGACGTGCAGCAGGAGCGTTTGCACACGCAGCAGAAGAAGCGCGTGCTGCTCGTGCTGCAGGGCATGGATACCAGCGGCAAGGACGGCACCGTGCGCGCGGTGTTTCGCGAAGTCGACCCGCTCGGCCTGCGCATCGTGCCGTTCAAGGCGCCGACGCCGATCGAGGCCGCGCACGACTTCCTGTGGCGCGTGCATGCGCAGGTCCCGGCAGCCGGCGAGCTCGCGATCTTCAACCGCAGCCACTACGAAGACGTGCTGGTGCCGCGCGTGCTCGGCGCGATCGGCGACAAGGAGTGCGAGCGCCGCTACCGGCAGATCCGCGATTTCGAGACGATGCTGTTCGAGAACGGCACGACCATCATCAAGTGCTTCCTGCACATCTCGAAGGACGAGCAGCGCGCGCGGCTGCAGGCACGCATCGACGACCCGACCAAGCACTGGAAATTCGACATCTCCGATCTCGACGCGCGCAAGCACTGGGACGCGTACCAGTCCGCGTACCGCGACGCGCTCGCCGCGACGTCGGCCGAGCATGCGCCGTGGTACGTGATCCCGGCGAATTCGAAGACGCACCGCAACGTGATGATCGCCGAGCTGCTGCTGCGCACGATGACCGACATGAAGCTGGAATTCCCGCCGCCGAAGCCCGAGCTCGAAGGCGTGAAGATCCGTTAAGCTGCCCCCCTGTAAAAACATCGAACTGAACGGAACCCGACATGATGCGAGTGATTACCGCCAACCTGAACGGCATCCGCTCCGCCGCGAAGAAGGGCTTCTTCGACTGGCTCGGCGAACAGAACGCCGATTGCGTATGCGTGCAGGAAATCAAGGTGTCGGCCGACGACCTGCCGGCCGAATTCGTCGAGCCGCACGGCTTCAAGAGCTATTTCCACCACGCCGAGAAGAAGGGCTACAGCGGCGCGGGCGTGTACAGCCGCCGCGAGCCCGATGACGTGATCATCGGTTTCGGCAGCAGCGAGTTCGATCCCGAAGGGCGCTACGTCGAGGCGCGCTACGGCAAGCTGTCGGTCGTGTCGGTGTACGTGCCGTCCGGCTCGAGCGGCGAGGAGCGGCAACAGGCGAAGTACCGCTTCATGGCCGAATTCATGCCGCACCTCGCGGCGCTGAAGAAGAAGCGCGAGGTGATCCTGTGCGGCGACGTGAACATCGTCCACAAGGAAATCGACATCAAGAACTGGAAGAGCAACCAGAAGAACTCGGGCTGCCTGCCGGAAGAGCGCGAGTGGCTCACGAAGCTGTTCGACGACGTCGGCTACGTCGACGTGTTCCGCACGCTCGATCAGCGCCCCGAGCAGTACACGTGGTGGAGCAACCGCGGCCAGGCGTACGCGAAGAACGTCGGGTGGCGGATCGATTACCAGATCGCGACCCCGGGCGTGGCCGGGACCGCGAAAAGCACATCGATCTTCAAGGACATCAAGTTCAGCGATCACGCGCCGCTGACGATCGACTACGACTACCAGAAGTGACGGCCGGCGCCGCGCCGCGCGCGTAGCCGCCGAATGCAAAACGGGCCGCATGTCGAACATGCGGCCCGTTTCGTTTGGGGCGTGGCTTACTGCTTGAGCGACGCCATATCCACCACGAACCGGTACTTCACGTCGCTCTTCAGCATCCGCTCGTAGGCGGCGTTGATCTGCTGCATCGGAATCGTCTCGATATCGGACGTGATCCCGTGCTCCGCGCAGAAGTCGAGCATTTCCTGCGTTTCCGCGATCCCGCCGATCAGCGAGCCCGCGAGGCGGCGGCGCTTGAAGATCAGGTTGAACACCTGCGGCGACGGATGGTCGTGCTCCGGCGCGCCGACGAGCGTCATCGTGCCGTCGCGCTTGAGCAGGTGCAGGAACGGGTTCAGGTCGTGCTGCGCAGCGACCGTGTTCAGGATGAAGTCGAAGCTGTTCAGGTGCGCGTTCATCTGCGCTTCGTCCTTCGAGATCACCACTTCATGCGCGCCGAGCCGCTTGCCGTCCTCGATCTTCGACGGCGACGTCGTGAACAGCACGACGTGCGCGCCCATCGCGCGCGCCAGCTTCACACCCATGTGGCCGAGGCCGCCGAGACCGACGATCCCGACCTTCTTGCCGGGGCCGACGTTCCACTGCCGCAGCGGCGAGTAGGTCGTGATCCCCGCGCACAGCAGCGGCGCCGCGCCGGCCGGGTCGAGCGTGTCCGGCACGCGCAGCACGAACGCCTCGTCGACGACGAGCTGCGTCGAATAGCCGCCGTACGTGATGTCGCCCGTCACGCGGTCCTGGCCGTTGTAGGTGCCGACGAAGCCGTTCTCGCAATACTGCTCGAGGCCTTCTTCGCAGCTCGCGCAGGTGCGGCACGAATCGACGAGACAGCCGACGCCGACCAGCTCGCCGACCTTGAAGCGCGACACCTGCGGGCCGGTCGCGGTCACGCGGCCGACGATTTCATGGCCCGGCACGACCGGGTAGATCGTGTTGCGCCATTCGTTGCGCGCCTGGTGAAGGTCGGAGTGGCAGACGCCGCAGTAGAGGACGTCGATCTGGACGTCGAGGTCGCGCAGCGCGCGACGCTGGAATTCGAACGGGGCGAGCGGCGATTGCGAATCGGTCGCCGCGTAGGCATAGGTCGTGCTCATGCAAAGGCTCCTTGTCCGGAAAAGATCCGGCGAAACAGACTGCCGTCGCATCATGTGGCGATGCGGCGAGACAGGTGCCTATCGTAAGGAGCGCACCGCCGCGGCGAAATACATGAAGGTCTGGAAGATTTGCCTATTCCTCTTGAATTGCGCGCGAACGCCCGTCAAAACGCGTTCAAGGTGCTAAATTGCGAGCCAGATTCTCTTGCCGGACAGGACCACGCAGATGAGCTTCCAGCCCCTTTTTGCCGACTCGGGCGACCGCGTGCAGCGCCGGATGATCGAGCTGCACACGCGCCTCGCGCCGAACGAGGGCGACACGCTCGCGGCGCTCGACGGCGTGCGCTTGCTCCGCGTGAGCCGTCCCGCGCCGCGCATGCCCGTGCTGTACGAGCCGAGCATCATCGTCGTGTGCCAGGGTCGCAAGCTCGGCTATCTCGGCGACCGCTCGTTCGTGTACGACGCGCAGCAATACCTGGTGCTGTCGGTGCCGCTGCCGTTCGAATGCGAAACCTTCGCGAGCATGGACGAGCCGTTTCTCGCGATCTCGATCCGCGTCGATCTCGCCGTGATCGCCGAGCTCGCGATCCTGCTCGACGAGACGCTCGGCGCGGCGATCAGCGAGCCGCTCGGCGTCTATTCGACGCCGCTCGACGCGCCGCTGGCCGATGCGGTCGTGCGGTTGCTCGAAGCACTCGCGTCGCCGCACGACACGCGCGTGCTGGGGCCGGCGATCATGCGCGAGATCGCGTATCGCGTGCTGACCGGCGAGCAGGGCGACGCGATGCGCGCGGCGCTCGTGCAGCAGCATCATTTCGGCCGCATCGCGAAGGCGCTGCGGCGCATCCATGCGGAGCTGAGGGCCGATCTCGACGTCGAGACGCTTGCCCGCGAAGCGGGGATGAGCCTCGCGGTGTTTCACGCGCAGTTCAAGCACGTGACGGCGACGTCGCCGATGCAGTACGTGAAGACCGCGCGGCTGCACCAGGCGCGGCTGATGATGGTGCGCGACGGGCTGGGCGCCGGCGCGGCGGCCGCGCGGGTCGGCTATGCGAGCGCGTCGCAGTTCAGTCGCGAGTTCAAGCGGCTGTTCGGCCGCAGCCCCGCGGATGACGTCCGCTGGATGCGTGACAGCGGGGTGCGCCCGGCGATGGCCGATGCGCACGCATAGCGTCCCGGGTCTCGCGCGGCGGCTCAGCGCCGCACGATCTTGCGCCGCTGCGCGCTGATGCCCGCATAGTCGGGCAGCGATTCGACGCGTTTGCCCGTCGCCTTCGCGTACAGCGGCATCAGGTCCGGCAGCCGGTTCAGCAGATCCTGGCGGCGCGCGGCGCCGTACGGGTGCGTGTAGATGAAGCCCGACGCCTTGTTCGCGCGCGTCGCGACCGCGAGCTTGTCCCACAGCGTGATCGCCGCGCGCGGATCGAAGCCCGCGCGTGCGGCGATGTCGCCGCCGATCACGTCGGCTTCGGTTTCGTCGGTCGGATCGTAGTGGAGCGACTGCAGACGCTCGCCGAGATTCAGCGCCTGCGGCAGCGGATCGCCGACGCCGAACAGCGGCGGCAGCGCGGCCGCGCGCAGCGACGTCTGCGAGGTCACGCTGAAGTTGCTGCGCGCGTGTTCGCGCAGCGCATGCGCGATGCCGTGCGCGAGCAGCACGCCGAGCTCGTCGTCGTTCAGGCGCACGCGGTCGAGCATGCCGCCGTACACCAGCACCTTGCCGCCCGGCAGGCAGGTCAGGCGGATGTCGCGCGAGCGGATCGCGTTCACGTCCCATGCCCAGCTTTTCACGCGGTCGTTCCACTTCACCGAATACGGCGCGAGCTTCGCGACGATCGCGCGCAGCCGCTTCACGCGCGGCTGGTTCGCGGGCAGCAGGCGGTTGCTGTCGGCGGCCGTCTGCACGATCTGCGCGTATTCGTTCGCGGTGAGCTGTTCGAGGAGCGGCGACGGGATCAGCGTGCGGAACGCGATCGCGTTGCCGTAGCGGACCTGCTGCGGCGTCGGCGTATAGGCCTTCGCCGGCACCGCGGCGCCGGTCGGCTGCGCGCCTTCGGCGGCGGACGGCGGGACGGGCGCGGCAGACGTGGCGG